>NZ_KV824197.1:30682-72664 GCF_001816025.1 Hafnia sp. HMSC23F03 | reverse complement strand
CACGCGCTGGTGGTCTCTGCCCGTACGCCTTCATTGGTGTCTCAATGACGCTCGATATTGACTGGCGGGCGGAACCTTACACAGCCATAACATAAAACAAAGCCGTGCAAAAATGGCACCGGTGTATGCACCCTTACTCTTTATCCACCGACATAATATTCACGGAGGAGAGGTAGTTCAGCAGTGCGATATCGTTATCAACGCCTAATTTCAGCATTGCAGATTTCTTTTGGCTACTGATTGTTTTGATACTACGGTTTAGCTTTTTAGCGATTTCCGTTACCAAGAAACCTTCGGCAAACAGGCGCAATACTTCGCTTTCTTTTGGTGACAAACGTTTATCGCCATAGCCACTCGCGCTGATCTTCTCGAGCAGTTTAGACACGCTTTCTGGCGTGAATTTCTTCCCTTTTTGCAGCGCGGCTAAGGCTTTCGGCAAATCTGCCGGTGCGCCCTGTTTAAGAACGATACCTTCAATGTCTAATTCGAGAACGGCGCTCAAAATAGCAGGGTTATTGTTCATCGTCAGAACAATAATCGACAAATGAGGGAAGTGGCGCTTGATATATTTAATCAAGGTAATGCCATCGCCGTATTTGTCGCCCGGCATGGAAAGATCGGTGATCAGTACATTCGCATCCAGCTTAGATAAGCTATTGATGAGTGCCGTTGAGTCTTCAAATTCCCCGACAACGTTAACCCATTCGATTTGTTCAAGTGACTTCCGAATACCGAATAGGACAATTGGATGGTCATCAGCAATAATTACATTTAGGTTATTCATGTTGTTGGCTACCTAGTAGAAGCAGTCGGCTGACAAAAGTATCAATCTGACTGATCAAAATCTTTATATTTGTTACGTCGCTTTCTTTTATGGCGTGCTCTAACTGTTCACATAACGTTTTGCCGGTAGGAATGTTAAGCATGGCAAAAACGCCTTTTAGGCGATGTGCAGTTAGTGAAAGCGGGGATAAATCACTCTGTTCCGCTTCAGTATACAGTTTCTGTACATCTTCCGGTACTGTTTCCACAAACAGGGAAAAGTAATCCTTTGATTTAAAAGGAGTGCTATCAGATGCTGGATCTTCATTTTCGGCATAATCCGTATCGATTGGCGATTCTGTGACCGCTATTTGCTGTTCAATAAGTAGCAGAATGGCATCAATTAACGGCTCTGTTAGGTTGAAATTTGCCTTAATGCGATGTGGTGCATACTCTTCAAAGCCATCGATGTCTGACACTAGAAGCAGCGTGTAGTCTTCAGCATTTTCGGGAGAATCGGTGAGCGTGATGTCATATTCTTCATTGGCATCCCGACCGTCTGCAATAATCGATGCAGCACCGAACGCCGCGAGTTTATGTGTAATCAGGCTGCGGATTTCATCGGACGTAATTTGCAGATATGCCGTAATTCCATCGAGTAATTTTTCGGACTCTTCTTCCTGCTTTTCGACGGGATGCATAATGCAGTTGAAGTTGTATCTGGTGCCAATGTCATCTTTGCTTTGGATATCCAGCCTGCCACTCATTCGTTTGCACAACTGACCACAAAGATAATAGGTCATGCCTGAGCCTTTAGCGAAACGGTCGCTCTGCGGCTCGCCTAAATTAGGGTAGCGGAGACCATAAATTTCCTTGTTCGATACGCCAGTCCCTGTATCACTGAGTTCAAAATAAAGATGGTCTGGTGACTCAGGTTTCTGCGTGACTTTTAGCGTGATCTTGCCGTACACCGTGGTAATAATTGAATAGTGCAACAGCATGGAAAGTACTTGTTCTAATGATCGTATGTCACCGATGAATTCTCTTTCTGGCTCGATATCGGTGTGATTGATCAATGTTAAGCCTTTGCGGCGGATTTCCGGCAGGCTACGTTTGAGTAGTTCATCAATACGCTTGTTAAGGTTGAACGTTTCAGTGACCGGACGCCAATCACGGTTTTCTATTTCAGTAAGCAGCGTGATTTCATTAATTAAAACCTGCGCGTGGCGAGCTTCTGCCCACAGTAAATCCAGTACACGCGGGTCATCTTTATTATTTTGGATATCCGTGACCAGCTTCTGAATATTGCTCAGGGGATCGTTAAGCTCACGGCTAAGATTGCTGGTCATTATTTTGCGTGCGGTCAGATTTTTTTCATATTCACTCTGAGCCTGTTTCAGCTTTTTGCTGACCATCATCTCTTTATCCAAATCGCGCATCAGGAATAGGGCAGATTTAATATTCTGCTGGCTACGCACCATTTGAATTTCATACATTTCATTATTGACCGTCGCCTGAATCCGCCCCTGATGTTCCTGCGCCATGCTGGCAATTTTACTCAGGCTGAGGTGCGGTAGCAGGTGATCGGCAATCTTATTGCTGGCGACCACAGCATCGGTGTCAAAGCGATAAATCAGCAGCCCGATCGGTAGATGAGTAATGATCTCCTGATTCATCTCTTGCTGGGCGCTCAGCTGCGCCGCCATGCGTTTACCTGGACGGATATATTGATGACGCACAAAATAAAAGCCGATAAATGACAGCGCTAACACCAGCAGATTGATTAAGAGCAGCCAGAAATTATTTCTCAGCATATCTACAATCAGGGTCGTGGCTGGAACATTGAAATCCACCTTCAGCGGCGTGTTATACAACGGAGCGCTAATTGTCAGCCATGGCCATCTCAGCGTGGTATACGCCGGAGGAAGGTCTTCACGAGACATCATCTCCGATAGCGAATCTGGATTTTCTGTAATTTGGAAGCGTTGTACCGGTAAATCACGAGGCAGAATATCGCCGACGGGCAGGTCGAAAGCGACAACGGTGGCCAAATGTCCCGGATTATTGAACGTGGTACGTAAGGTAAAATAGTAAGAATTTAGGAAGCGAAATTTGCGCAGCCCAGAGAATCCTTCGCGTTCATCCAATGAGTTAGATTGTTGTAGCATTTCGGCTTTTCGCGACTCGACCACGTTGCCGAGATACCCCTCTTTATAGCGCGCGGAGAGATCTTTCATCGGCATGGTCGAGATCAGAATCAGGCTATTATCTTGCCCATTCAGGTAATACATCGAATAAGTTTCTGTCTCTGCGCCCCATAGGATGTCGAGATAGTTCGACATGCGCATCGCGAGATCGCTGGTCGTTACGTCGTGTAGGCCGAAAATTAAAGCGTCAGTCTTATGACGGCTCTTCTCCAGCAGATAGATATCGGGGCGTAAACGGATTTCATTGACCGGAGAAGGGAGCTGCACCGAATTGCTGGCAGAAAGATTGTCATAGATTTGGTAGGTCACAAAGCGATAGGTTTCGATGCGCTTTTGTAGCTGGTCGGCCACCGCTGACAGCATGGTTTGTTTGCTGTTGATATATGCATTGACATAGTTATAGCCATACAACAAGTTTGCTAGAACCAGTAGACAAATAAACAACGCATAGCTGCGGGTAATCCCTGAAAGTGAAGCATCGTTGCTTTTAGACGGTTCCTTCGGACTTAACATAGTGCTGATATGACCCTACCTAGACAAATTCTGTGTCGCAGTATAGCAATAGTGTCGTGAACTGACATGAGTTGCTTATGGTTTCGGATATATACCTGTTTTCACGCAATCTTGCGCCTAAACATGGCATAAGCAGCGCTGCCCGTGGTGAGCGTGATCACCAACAGCGGCCATAAACTGTGCCAGATAATATCGAAGCTAACATCCTTTAAATAGAGCTCTTTGGTGATATCGGTGAAGTGGCGGATGGGATTCACCCACGTCAGGTTTTGCAGCCACACGGGCATATTTTCCACCGGTGATACATACCCTGACAGTAAAATCGCGGGCATCATAAAGACAAATACGCCGATAAACGCCTGCTGTTGGGTTGAACAGAGCGATGAAATCAGTAGCCCAAAACCCACTAATGAAAGCCCATAGATCAGCATCGTAAAGTAAAACAGCAGCAGCGATCCAGCAAATGGGATCTGATAAGCAAAGATCCCAATCAATAGCACGATAGTGGCTTGGAACGTGGCGACTATCAGTGCGGGAATCGCCTTGCCGACAAAGATCTGCCAAGTATTAAGCGGTGAAACCAGCAGCTGCTCCAGCGTCCCTTGTTCACGCTCGCGCGCAACCGAAAGGGAAGTGACGATCAGCACGCCGATAGTGGTAATCATGGCAATCAAAGATGGCACCACAAACCATTTGTAATCTAGATTCGGGTTGTACCAGTTGCGTACTACCAACTCGGAGTTTTTCTGGGCCAAATCTTGTGACTGAGCAGGCTGACCACTGACCAATTCTTGCTGATAATCACGCACGATTTGTTGCACGTAGTTCGCGGCAATTTGGGCGCTGTTCGAGCTACGTCCATCCAGTATTAACTGCAACGGTGCCTGATGGCCTGACAGGATATCGCGAGAGAAATTGGCTGGAAAACGGATCAGCAGCAGCGCCTGACGGTTATCAATCGTAGGCGCAATTTCTTGCGGGCTGTGTAGTAATAAAACGTGTGAAAATGCCTTCGCCTTGGCAAAACGCTGTGTGAGTTCGACAGAGGATTGACCGCTGTCTTCGCTGTAAATCGCGATGCTGGCGTTAGTCACTTCCAGCGTCGCGGCAAAAGGAAACAGGACGACCTGTAGAATTACCGGCATGATCAAGATGGCGCGAGTCTGTGGATCGCGCAGTAGCGATTGAAGTTCTTTAACGATCAGAGTCCACAATCTATAGAACATAACACATCCTTAATCCAGACGACGCTTGGTTTTCCATGCGGTAAGCCCGATAAATACCACCGCGGAAATAATCAAAAACAGCAGGTTAACCAGCAGAACGCTGCCGATATTCCCGGCTAAAAATAGCGTTTGTAAGGTACTGACAAAGTAGCGTGCGGGGATAACATAAGTCACCGCTTGAACAATGGCGGGCATGCTGTCGATTTCAAAGATAAAGCCAGAAAGCATGACCGCGGGTAAGAAGCCCGCATTCAGCGCAACCATTGCGGCATTGAACTGGTTACGAGTAATGGTTGAAATCAACAACCCCATTCCCAGCGTGCTTGCCAGAAACAGACTGGTCATCACGAACAATATCGCCAGCGAACCTCGATAGGGCACGCCCATCACGAATACCGCCACCAGCATGCACAGCGTCATAGCGAGCAGACCCAATATGTAATAGGGCAAGAGCTTAGAGAGCAGCAGTTCGGTACGCGTTACCTGCGTAGACAGCAGCGCTTCCATGGTACCGCGCTCCCATTCTCGGGCAATGACCAGCGAGGTTAGAATCGCACCGATTACTGTCATGATAATGGTGATGGCGCCGGGAATAATAAAATGTTGACTGATCGCGGCAGGGTTAAACCAATAGCGCAGCTGTACGTTGATTAATGGCTTAAATTCACCACCGTTATCAACAGCGCGCTGCTGTAACCAGATTTGCCAGATACCTTCGGCATAGCCTTGCACAAAGTTCGCTGTATTAGGCTCACTGCCGTCGGTAATAACCTGGATAGGGGCTTTTCCCTCTGGGCGAGCCAATTGAGCGGAGAAATCGACGGGGATCACGATCAGACCACGAATTTTCCCAGCCTGAAGTTTTTTGATGAGCCCCTGACGATCGTCGCTCACCGTGGCGGCGATATAGGGAGAGCCAATAAAGGTGTTAGCCAAGTCGCGGGCGTCTTCGGATTGCTGTTCCATTAAGATGCCGACATGCAGTTTGCTGGAGTCCAGATTGATACCATAGCCAAAAATGAACAGCAGCATCAGCGGAATGACCACGGCAATTAACGCGCTGCTCGGATCACGCAGGATCTGTGCGGTTTCCTTGCGGCATAACGCGCGCAGCCGACGCCAGGAAAAATGGATATTGTTGGCACTTTCACTCATGACATTTGCTCCTTATCGTATCCCTGAACCAGCTCAATGAAAGCCTGTTCCATGGTCGGGTTTGGATTGTCATCGTTGGCGACGCTGTGCTTCAGCTGATCTGGCGATCCTGCGGCGATAATTTTGCCGCGATAGACAAGCCCGATGCGATCGCAATATTCCGCTTCATCCATAAAGTGCGTAGTGACCATAACGGTAACGCCTTTATCAACCATACCGTTAATGTGCAGCCAAAATTCTCGGCGGGTGAGGGGATCGACGCCGGAGGTCGGCTCATCCAGAAAAAGGATGTCGGGTTCATGCATCAGCGAACAGGCTAACGCTAGCCGTTGTTTGAAACCGAGCGGCAGAGAATCTGGGGTTTGGTCTAAAATCGGTGTGAAGTTAAAGGCATTGATCATGCCGTTAATTTTGTCTTTCTGCTGCTTGCCTTTCAGCCCGTATACGCCGGAGAAAAACTTCAGATTTTGTGCCACCGTCAGATTGCCATAGAGCGAAAACTTCTGCGCCATATAGCCCAAATGCTGACGTGCTTGGCCAGAATCGGTTTTCAGATCCAGTCCCAACACCAACGCTTTGCCGCTGGTTGGCTTGAGCAGGGCACACATCATTTTGAAGGTGGTGGATTTACCTGCGCCATTGGGCCCTAAAAGACCGAATATTTCGCCGCGTTTGACCTGAAAATCAACGTGGTCAGTAGCGGCAAAATCACCAAATTTTTTGGTTAGCTGCTGCGCTTCAATAACGGTTTCAGCGGGATCGACTTTGACCTGCGGCATAATTTTCGCCAGCTCAGATTCATGGTCTGGCCCACCGCCGAGTAAATCGATGAAGGCATCTTCAAAACGCGGCTCGGCTTCAAGCAACTCGGCTTCAGGCTGTTCGAGCGCTTGTAACAAAGCAGAGTGATCGGCGTTTTCCTTCAGAATCAAGCGCAGGTATTTACCTTGGATGACACCGTCACTGACCGATGGGAGGCAGATAGCACGTTGCAGCAATTTGCGGTGTGAGATGCCTTTAGCGCGCAGTAAAATAGTGCGACCCGCCATGCGTTGGGTTAATTCTTGTGGGGCGCCGCTGTAAAGCAGTTTGCCTTCGTTCATCAGCAGAACTTCACGGCACTGCTCGGCTTCATCGAGATAGGAGGTGCTCCATAGGATCAGCATTCCTTCGTCTGCCAGCTCGTGCACCATGCGCCAGAGTTCGCGGCGAGAAATAGGATCGACACCGACGCCGGGTTCATCCAGCAGCAGAACTTTGGGCTCGCCGACTAAGGTACAGGCTAAGCCAAGTTTCTGCTTCATTCCGCCGGATAGCTTACCGGCCAACCGTTCGGTAAAACGGGTTAAATCCGTAAACTTCAGCAGTTTTTCGAAGGTTTTTTGCCGCTCCTCACCGATTACGCCGCGCAGATCGGCATACAGCGTAAGGTTTTCGATAACGGTGAGATCTTCATATAGGCCAAACTTTTGCGGCATATAGCCCAAAATAGCGTGCAATTCGCTGTCTTGGGCAATCGGATCCAAACCGACTACCTCTATTTTGCCGGTGCTTGGTTTCAGAAGGCCAGCCAGCATACGAATGAGCGTGGTTTTCCCTGCACCGTCCGGCCCGACGAGCCCCATTACGGCACCGCTTGCGATGCGCGTAGTCAGACTGGCGACCGCCGGTTGTGCCATGCCCGCAAAACGCTTTTCTACGCCGTCGAGCACGATTTTGTGTTGCGTACTCATGGTTGCATTCCTTAGCGTGTTGCGCCGTCGTCGTTGAAGCGCAATGTGACAGGCATTCCTTGACGTAGACTGTCATCGGCATCGGTTACGATAACGCGCAGGCGATAAACCAAATCGGTGCGTAATTCCGGTGTTTCGACGCTTTTCGGGGTGAATTCTGCGGTTGGCGAAACAAAACCGATTTTGCCGTGGTAGGGCTTATCTGGACGACCGTCGGTATAAATCTGTATTTCCGTTCCTGGTATGGCTTTGCTGAGATTCTCTTCACTGACATACGCGCGGATCCACACCGGACGGGTTAACGATACGCTGAATACCGTGCTGCCTGAGGCCAACATGGTGCCGGGTTCTACCGCACGAGTCAGAATGGTGCCATCCGAGGGGGCAAACAGTTGAGTATCTTTCAGGTTAAGTTCAGCCTGAGCCGCCGCAGCCTGAGCCTGAGCCAAGCTCGCCTGTGCCTGTTCAATTTCCTGCGGGCGGTTACCTGTTTCATATTGAGACAGCTTATCTTTGGCCGCCTGCAAATTGGCTAATGCCTGATTGCGTGCGGTTTTGGCATCTTCCAAATCGTTAGCCGAGGTGGCTTTACTTGCCCACAAGCCTTGCTGACGTTTCAGATAACTGTCGGCGTAGCTAAAGGCCGCCTGTTGCTGTGCAACGGCAGCGCGAGCCTGAGCAATCTCTTCGGTACGATAGCCTGCTAGCAATAAATCTAGCTGAGCTTGGGCTGCCGCGACGTTGGCTTTAGCTTCGTTTAGCGAATTGATGAAGGGGGCATCATCAAGTTTTCCCAACAACATTCCCCGGGTCACGGTGTCGCCTTCATCCACGTCCAGCGAAGCGAGACGCCCCCCGACGCGAAAGCCTAAGTTTACGGTGCGAATATCCACATTACCGTAAAGCGTCAACCCCCGATCTTCATGGCTGCGGTAGTAGTAAAAACCACCGAGCGCGAGTGCAACAATAACCAGTACGGCAACGATCCCAATAAGCTTTTTGTTATTCATCACTATTTCCATACGTAGTCGACTGCATCTGACCGTGAGGTGAATAAGTCATACGCAGTCCGTTCAGTAATAACTCGATATGTTGTTGTAATACCTGATTAATTAAATCGGCCTGTTCGGGGCCAATCGACGCCCAACCGGCCTGAATCCGTATCGTTTCGCGCGCCATGCGAAAAGCCAACACTTCGCCTAATAAGGCATGTGTATGCAGGGTGGTAATGCTGCTTTCAGGGGGCAAACCGCTGTAACCCGCAACCAGTTTTGTCATTAGCTGATGCAAAGGGGCAATACATTGTTGATGGATCAGCGGGTAGGCTGCGGTGGGAGCCAACTGTTCGCGGGACATTATCTGGCTGAGATGCAGCGTTTCGGGCTGCGTCATCAGATGACAGAAAATGCTCAGGCCGCGACGAATAAAGGCTAAGTATTCGCTTGGCGCGGGAGCCTTCTGCGCAAGAAACAGCGAGCACTCCTGCTGTAATGGGGCAAACGCTCGGCTGATAAAATCGCTAATCCAGCGGGCAACCGCCAGATATAGCCCCTCTTTAGATTGAAAGTAGTAGGTAATAGCCGCGATGTTTTGCCCTGCTTTTAAGGCAATATCGCGCGTGGTCGCCCCCTCCAGCCCACGTTCGCCGAAGAGAACAATGGCGGAATCTATCAGCGCTTGTTTTGCTTGCTCGCCGCGGGATGTGGTCGGCGTATTTAAAGGTTGGTCAGATGATTTCATCGCCACTAATAAAGTTAATCATATGATTGATTAACTTTAGGCGTTAAAGATCCGGCTGTAAAGGTCGATAATAAATAATTAGAAATTATGATTAGTCTCATTAATGATAGATCTAATGAATGAATAAATTTACTAACCATTAACATTCCTCTCTTTTGTCATTGCTTTTTTCGTAACTACTTATCTTGTTGAATTTAATATGAATGATGTTTTATTTATGAATTCATCGTTGCATGCTGCGAAAAAAAAACGTCAATTCCATACCGTATAGTTAAATTTATGTAAATTACTGATTGCCTAATTATCAATCGTTGTTTATATATTTCTAGGTAAGGGAATTTATTCTAAAAAGTATCAACACGTTTCTACTCTTTGTTTTTAGTTTTTTAACTAGGCCAGTGATTTTTACGGAACAGCTGAAACGCTGTTCTGCGGTTCAGTTTGCGCAGCTTTTAAGCGCGCTTTATAGACAGCAAAGCGATTGAAGGGGCGGTTATGGCACAGTCAAATTCAGTATCTGGCGCATTAGAGAATTCTGGAAACGTTGATATTGTTGCGCGTTCTAACGGCAAGCAAATAACTCAGTACGCGCATGCGCAAGGTAACCGAGTGGTTACCCTAACCGAATCCAGCGTGGTTAGAATCCACGGTGATTCTGCCATGGTTGCCAGCTATGAACGTCAGGGGAACGATCTCATTGTTCATATGAAAGATGGCTCTACCATGCGCTACCAGCGCTTCTTCTTTATTGATGAACACGGTGAACACAGCGAATTAGTTTTCGACGATGGCAAAACGACACACCATGCCATTTTCCCGTTTGCAGATATGGCCGGTTCTTCGACCGCACAAGCCGTGATCCCGACTTATCAAACGTTGGGTGACGGGATCACAACATTAGTTGGGCATGAAGGTATCTCTGCCGGTGTGATTGGCGGGGTTCTCGGGGCATTAGCCATCGGCGGTGGTATAGCACTGGCTGCTGGTGGAGGGGGCGGAGGACATGGCGACAGCAACTCAGGAGATGGAAGCGGAAATGGAAATGGTGGCAATGGCAATGGCAATGGTGGAGGCAATGGAAACGGCAACGGCGGCAATGGTAATGGCGGCGGGAATGGTGGTGGAACAACAAACCCAACCTTAAAACTGAATGCTTTTGCTGGCGACAATATCCTCAATCACAATGAAAGTTTGGCCAGCCAGATACTGAGCGGTAGCACCGCAGCCTCGAATGCTGGACGAACCATCACGATCACAATGGGTGGAAAAACCTACACCGGCATAGTGGGTAAAGATGGGAATTGGAGTATCAATATTCCTACCGCTGATTTACAGGCGTTACCGCAGGGTAACCTAAATATCAGTGCCACTATCACCAATAGCGCTGGGCATAGCACAACGACGAATCTGGTGGTGAATGTCAAAACGACGCTGCCTGATTTAACCCTGAATGCCTTTGCCGGCGATAATATCCTCAGCAAGCTAGAAAGCGCGTTAACACAGCATTTGAGTGGAAAGACGAGTGCAGATAACGCGGGGCAAAAGGTCACGCTTACGCTGAACGGAAAAACCTACACGGGAATTGTGGGCGCAGATGGCACCTGGAGCATCGGTGTTATTAGCGGCGATCTTCAGCATTTGCCTCAAGGATTAATTAATTTATCTGTCTCTATAACAGATAAATACGGCAATACCAGCACAAAGACCGACCAGATTGATGTGAAAACCACATCGCCGTTGATTAGCGTTGCGCAATTTGCGGGAGATGATGTCCTAAACAGCGCTGAGGCGAAAACGGCTCAAGTGCTGAGCGGAACCACGTTAAACGTCGAGGCCGGACGCGTTGTTACGATCAAGCTCGACAGCGGTAAAACCTATCTGGCGGTTGTTCAATCTGATGGTTCTTGGAAAGCAACTATCCCAGAGAGTGATTTAAGTTCGTTATCCGTTGGTAACCATAGTTTTACCGTCAGCGTCAGCGATCTGGCGAATCAAACCGCAAACAGTACCCATAGCTTTAAAGCTTCAGGTGACAGCTCATCTATCGCAATTTCAATTGTCTCCAGTGACGATTATCTCAGCGCTAATGAAGCGCTACTGCCGTTGGCTATCAATGGTACCACCGTGGGTGTGAGTGCCGGTGCACATGTCACCGTGTTGCTCAACGGTAAAACTTATGGTGCGACGGTGGGTGTGGCTGGCCACTGGACGGTCAGTGTTCCGGCTGCCGATCTTGCTGGGTTGGCCGATGGACCGATTAAGATCACTGCGTCAGTGAAGGATTCTCAGGGGAATACGGTTTCTAATCAGCATACGCTCAACGTATTGACGCATGATTTGCCTGCGCCAACGATTGACACCCCGTTCACCGACGGAATTTTGAATTTACAAGAATCTGGCAAGGTTCAAACCTTAACAGGAACGTCAGGCATTCATGGCGCGCAAACCGTTACCGTCACGTTGGGCGGGAAAGTCTATAGCGCGGTGGTTGATGCTCAGGGTCATTGGAGCGTATCGGTTCCGGTAAATGATTTACATAATTTCGCTGATGGACCGTTGGCATATCAGGTTTCTGCCACTGATGCGGCCGGCAATAATGGCAAGATAAACGGTAGCGTTAGCGTTGATACAACGGCTCCATTGCTGTCTATCGCTGTTTTTGCTGGTGACGATGTGCTTAATGCCACTGAACAGAAAAATGTGCAAACCGTGTCGGGAACGGCGTCCGCTACCGAGCAGGGTAAACTCGTTGATGTGCAGATTAACGGTAAGCACTACAGTGCAACAGTGGGGTCCGATGGGCGCTGGAGCGTTAATGTTCCGGCTGCTGACCTAGCGCCGCTCACGAATGGTAATCACTCGATTACTGCGACATTGACGGACGCAGCAGGAAATAGCACTACCACCAGCCATAACTTTGTGGTGAAAAACCTTCAGCCAACGGTCACGGTTTCCACCTTTGCTGGCGATGGTACGCTGGATAACAGCGAAGCTAAAACCGATCAGATACTTAAAGGCACAACCACCAACGCCGAAACCGGCAGCACGATCACCGTGACGCTCAACGGACAAACCTACACCACGCATGTGCTTTCCAACGGCTCGTGGAGCTTGAAGATCCCTTCCGCCGATCTGGAAAAATTACCTGATGGCATTGCTAACGGTAGTGTCAGCGTTACGGACTTGGCGGGACAAACCGTTAACGGCAAATTCAGCTTCACCGTTGATACAGATACAACTCACGGCAGCATTGCGATTGCGATTATCGCAGGCGATGACTACCTCAGCGTTGCCGAGAGCAACGGAGCACTCAACATTCACGGCACCACGACCAACGTGAGTACTGGCAGCGCCGTTACCGTTAAGCTGAATGGCAAAAACTATACCGCCACGGTGGATGCTAATGGCAATTGGCAAACCTCAGTGAGCAGCGTTGATTTGAAAGCGCTGAAAGACGGCGTAGCCACCGTGACTGCGACCGTAACGGACAAGGACGGTCATTCGGTAAGCGCAACGCACGATCTCAATGTGTTCACCCATACTTTGCCGAACCCGACCATCAATGTGCCATTTGGTGATGGCGTGCTTAACGCCACCGAAGCACAGAGCGCACAGACGATTACCGGGAAAACGGGGATTGCAGGCGCAGGGCAAACCATAACCCTGAACTTAAATGGCCATGATTACACCGGCAGCGTTGATGCCAATGGTAACTGGAAAGTCGTGGTGCCACAGGCCGACGTGCAGATGCTGCAAAATGGTAATCAGGTTATCAAGGTGACAGCGGGTGATATTGCGGGTAATCAGGTTAGTGGCTCTCTCTCTGCATCAGTAGATACTGTCGCACCTGTACTGACGGTGAACCCTTTCAGTGGCGATAATCGCCTGAATATTCAGGAAGCTACGCAGGCACAAACGCTGTCGGGTACCGCAGTGGGAGCCGAAGTGGGTCAAAAAGTCAGTATTACTCTGAATGGTAAATCGTATACCGCGACGGTAGATGCTAGCGGCAACTGGACCACCTCCATTCCTTCTGCAGATTTGAAAGCTCTGAGCAATGGGGATACCACCATCAGCGTGAGCGTGACCGATAAAGCGGGGAACGGTGCGAGTCTGCAACAAACCATTTCGATTGATTCCGATCCTAACTATGCGCCGTTGCTAAGCGTTAACGTTTTTGCAGGTAACGACGTGCTGGATGGTACTGAACGTCAGAATCTACAGACGGTAACCGGTAAAGCCGTGAACGTCGAGGCTGGACAGGTTGTTACGGTGACCATTGGCGGTAGCAGCTATACCGGTACGGTGAACGCGGGTGGCAATTGGTCGGTGAACATTCCGGCGGGTGCATTAAGCGGTTTGAACAACGGCAGTTACACGCTCGACGTTAAAGTCAGCGATCTGAGCGGCAATAGCGCGCAGGCCAGCCATGGCTTCACAGTGAATACGTCTGCTAGCGCGTTAACCGTATCACCGCTCACCGGTGACAATCTGGTTAACTCAGCCGAAGTGGCTTCGGGGCTGGTGGTGAACGGAACCTCCGTTAATATTCCGGTTGGGGGGACGGTAGAAATTACCCTTAACGGCAAGACATATACCACCACCATTCAGGCGGGAGGGGCATGGAGCTTTACTGTGCCAACGTTAGATGCCAAAGCCATTCCGGATGGCACCGCTACGGTGACGGTGGCGGCGGTGGACAGCGCTGGAAACCCCGTATCCTCAAGCCAGAACTTTGGCATTATTACTCATAACTCTCCGAACCCGACCTTAAATACGCCGTTTGGTGATGGCTATTTGAATGCGGCGGAGGCTGGAAGTAATCAGCAACTGAGCGGGACGACCGGAGTGGCTGGGGTTGGGCAGCAGGTGACCGTCAACTTTGGCGGTAAAAATTATACTGCGACGGTTGATGCACAGGGCAACTGGACGGTGAATATTCCAAGCGGTGATTTCACCAGCCTAAAGGATGGGACTCAGGCCATCACCGTGACGGCAACCGATGCGGTGGGCAACAGTAATAACGCAAACGGTAGTGCGCAGATCGATAAAACACTGCCAGTATTAACCATCAATCCAATCACCGGCGACAACGTGATTAACGCTGCGGAAGCGCATAGTCCTCTGGTGATTTCAGGGACCGCGCCCGTTAGTGATAGTGGCGATACTGTGATTCTCAAAGTGGTGGTTAATGGCGCAACCTATACGGCCAATGTGAATCCTGACGGTACGTGGAGCCTCACATTGCCTGCGGGTGCGCTAAACGGCATCAGTGATGGCAATATTTTGTTCAATGCTTCGTTAATCGATGCCGCAGGTAATACCGGCACCGTTAATCAAGTGGTTAAATTGGATGCTTCTGCGGCGAATCAACCGACTATCCATATTGGCACTATTTCGGGCGATGATTATATTAATGCCGTCGAGATTAATGCTCCGCTAACGATCTCAGGTACGTCCACTCACGTTGAAGCCAACCAAATCGTGACCATTACGCTGAACGGTAAAACCTATACCACCAGCGTC
Source organism: Hafnia sp. HMSC23F03 (assembly GCF_001816025.1). Taxonomy (NCBI): domain Bacteria; kingdom Pseudomonadati; phylum Pseudomonadota; class Gammaproteobacteria; order Enterobacterales; family Hafniaceae; genus Hafnia; species Hafnia sp. HMSC23F03. Next base: position 57,802 of record NZ_KV824197.1, on the reverse strand, counting down.
AATGCAGACGGAAGTTGGAGTTATGATGTGCCTCTCGCCGACGTCAAACTGTTGCCAGATGGCATTGATGGCATCAACGTCTCGGTCAGCGACACCAGCGGTAACCCTGCAACGGACTCCCACAATGTCACGGTGATTGCACAGCCTGCCGATTTGCCGACGATTCATGTGAACACCGTGGCCGGTGATAACGTGATTAACGCTAAAGAAGCACAAAGTGACCTGCAAATTACCGGTACTACAACCCACGTCACCAATGGACAAACCGTTACCGTTACGTTGGGCGGCAAAACCTACATCGGCAGCGTAGACGCCAATGGGTTGTGGAGCGTTACGGTTCCGGCTGCTGACGTGCAGAACCTTGGTCAAGGCTCACAAAACATCGTTGCCAGCGTGAACGATGTAGCGAAAAACCCCGCCAGCGATACGCATAGCGTGCAAGTGGATACCCAGGCTCCGCTCCTAAGTATCGATCTCTTTGTTACTGACAATATTCTGAACTACGCGGAAGCGCTGGTTTCGCAGATATTGAGTGGTAAAACAGATCCAGGCCAAACGGTCAGCGTCACCATCAATAAAAATACTGTTCAGGTTATTGCCGATGGCAATGGTATATGGAAACTAACGGTTTCGGCTGGCGACTTACAGGCTCTGCCGGATGGAACCAACACGATTACCGTTACGGCCACCGATAGCGCTGGCAATACGACGAGCAAAGATTTGTCTCTGAATGTGGGAACACATCTCCTACCGACACTCACACTGGATACGCCGTTTACCGACGGAATTCTCAGCATCGCCGAATCGGCTGCGGGCGGGGTGTTAACTGGCGCCTCTTCGCATTTGCTTGAAGGCACGCAGATCACAATAACCATCGGTAGCGGCAGTAACAGCGTGCAGCTCATCGGTAGTGTAGGAGCCAATGGCAACTGGTCGATTCCGGTGAGTGGACATGCCTTAGACATATTAGCTGACGGCAAAGCAGCCATTAGCGTCACGGCTACCGATACCTTTGGTAACGTAGGGAGCACCACGGGACAACTGGATGTGTTGACACATTTCGAGCCAACGGCGGTGTTAACGCTTCCACTGTTTGGTGACAATATACTCAATAACGCTGAAGCATTGCTGGGGCAGACATTAACAGGTAACTCAGGTTTGCTTGGCGCAGGACAAACGGTCTATATCACCCTTGATGGTACTCGATATTCGGGGGCGGTAGATGCGAACGGTAATTGGACGGTACAGCTTCCATCTAACGTGCTTGGCGCGTTGAACGATAGTACTGGTCATACCCTGAGCGTGACATTGGCAGATCGTGCGGGAAATAGTGATACGAGTACGGTTGCAAATTTCACCTCTCATGTGACGTTGCCAGTGCCCACATTGGATGTGCCATTTGGTGATGGGATCTTAAACTTTGTCGATTCGCAGACGGCAACTAGCCTGCATGGTTTGTCAGGATTAAATACCAATGTCGGCGTGAGTGTTATCGTTAACGTCAACGGAACGCCGATCTCAGCCACGGTGAACGCAGACGGAAGCTGGACGCTACCGCTGGATGTGGCGACCTTACAATCGCTGCCGGATGGTACTTGGGTACTATCAGTGACAGTAACCGATTCTGCGGGGAACGTGGTGACCTCGGCGACGCAAAACGCTGAGATTCTGACTCATACATTACCCGCACCGACGATTAACCTACCGTTTGGTGATGGCTTGCTGAGCATTGCGGAGACAGGCTTGCCGCAAACCCTCACGGGTAGCACCGGCATTATTGGTGCAGGGCAGATTGTCAAAGTGACCATCGGTACTGAAACGTTGACCGCCACAGTAACGGACAATGGCAAGTGGACGTTGGTGGTGCAGCCAGACGCTCTGGCAACGGTTATCGATGGCCCAGGAAAGATTCATGTTGAGGTGACCGATCACGCGGGTAATTCCAAATCGGTTGACGGCGATTTTACCGCTAGTTTGGTGGCACCAAATCCAACCATTGGCACGCTATTCAATGATGGTTTCCTGAATATTGGTGAGGCTAACGACACGATAGTATTGACGGGGAAAACAGGCTCTTCTGGTCCGAACCAAGCCGTTAAACTAAGCATTGATATTGATGGTGTCACCTATACTGGCTCTGTTGATGACAGCGGCAACTGGACAATTTCGCTACCACCCAAAGCGTTGGTTAACATTGGCAATGGTGAACATGAGATTACGCTCACCGCGCAGGATGCCGCGGGTAACTCAACCACGATCACACCAGCGCCAACGTTTATTGCTTATCTGACGCCGCCAACCGTGACGCTGGATACCCCGTTTGGTGACGGAGCCTTAAACATTAGCGATAGTGCTAGTGTGCAAACCCTACATGGCTTATTAACGCTCAATAATTCTCCAATCGCCAAGTCTCACGTTACGGTCACGATTAACAACCATGACTTTACTGCAACCATAAGCGCAGACGGCACGTCATGGTCGTTAGACTTGCAGCCAAGTGATATGACGACGTTGAATTTGGGCAGCGACGTACAAAACATTAAGGTTTCCGTTACAGATGAGGGGGAAAATACCAATTCTTCGACCGGGCAAGCGCTTATCGCGCTGACTCCGCCGACGATTACGGTGGATACCAACTTTATTTCTGATGGTGTGATTGATTACGCCGATCTTCATACTGCGCAAACTATTAGCGGAGGATCTACAGGGTTGTCAGTAGGGCAATCTATCACTATCAACATCGGCGGTCGCCCATTTACCACAACGGTAAACGGTGATGGTTCTTGGAACTATACGCTGAAAATCACCGATTTAGTGGATATCCCAAATGGTTCTTTAGTCGTTACCGCCACTGATGCTGCAGGTAATTCAGCAACATCACCATCAACCAGCTACATCGTTGATCCGCTGTCATCGGTACCGGGGATAACGATTGATCCAATTAGCGTAGATAATCTGCTTGGAAGCAACGATTTGACGTCAGGAATCGTCACTGTCAGTGGTCATTCCACGGGCTTAGCCCCTTTGAGTACGATTGTGGTTACGATTAGCGGTTTACCGCCTTATACGTCACCACCTTTAGTGGTTGCGGCGGATGGAACATGGCAAGTGAGCGTTCCAAGCACGGTATTCTCTGAAGGCTCACATACTATTACGGCCATAGGCGGATTGCCGTTACCTCAAACCGCAAACTTGGATGTTAACGTTGATCTCACGGCTCCAACCCTGACCATCAATGCGTTTGCTGGCAATGACATCCTGAATGCCGCAGAAGCCGCAGTGCCTCAGACATTAAGCGGTACGGCAAGTGCAGCAGATATTGGTCAAAACGTACAGATAACCCTCAACAGCAAAACCTACAGCGCTAGCGTCGTGAGCGATGGTGCGGGCGGAGCAAAATGGTCGGTGGTTATTCCGGTCGCGGATATGGCCGCTTTGGGGCAAAGCAGTCCAACGATTGTCGCGACGCTGACGGATAAAGCGGGCAATAGCGTTGAGGTTGATCGCCCGATTCAGGTAGATACTACCATTCCGCTAGTTAGTGTTAATCCAATCAGCATTGGCAGCTTACTCAATACCATCAATATTGGTGCTGGGATGCTTCTAAATGGATCGTCTGAACCTAATAGCAATATCACCATTAAACTGGGGCCGCTAACTGAAACGGTCCAAACGGATAATGCAGGTAAATGGTCGCTTACCATTCCTACACTGGACTTACAAACTCTCGTCGATGGCCCACAGGTGATTAGCGTCACCAGCACCGATAGCGCGGGGAACGTTAGCGTTCCGGTGAACGTGGGCTTGAATGTGGCATTAAATCCGGGGCTTGGTGACACGGTTAATACATTGATTGGCGGCAACGGCGTGCTGAACCTAGCAGAGTCATTACTGACGCAAACGCTATCAGGAACGGCCAGCGGCAATTATACCGGTGCCAAAGTTACGGCCACAATATTAGGGCAGGATTTCACGGCGACCGTGGGGAACAACGGTAAGTGGAGTATTAACATTGATCCTAGCCTATGGCTGCTGGCTAGTGGGAAAACCTTGGATTTCGATCTGGTGCTCACGGACGTCAATGGCAATATTGTTCATACGCCAGTGCATGTTGATTTGGCGCTGACCGACTTACCGATTATTCAAAACGTAGTCGCGATAGGCGATGGTTTCCTGAATAAACTGGAAAGCACGGCGAATAACGTGGTTACCGGCACGCTCGGCAATATGGTGGCGGGCACCACGGTTGATGTGCAACTGGGGATTAATACTTTCCATGCGACGGTGAACAGCAATGGAACGTGGAGCGCCAGTATTCCGCAAAATGTTTTAGCCGGTCTGCAAGACGGTTCGGTGAAAGTGGTGATCACGGCAACCGATCCGTCGGGCAACGTGGTGACCAGTAATACAAATCTGAACGTGATTACCCATAACCTACCAACGTTGGTGCTGGATCCGCTCTTTGGCGACGGCGTACTGTCATTAACCGAAGCGCTGGTAGGAGGATTGTCGATAGGCGGTTCAACCAGCGGTATGGTAGGGCAAACGCTGCAGGTGCTGATTGGGGGTTCTCAGGTTGCCACTGCGCTAGTGGGTGCCGACGGTAAATGGAGCATTGCGGTTACCCCTCAGATACTCGGTATTTTGGAAGGCATCGTCGGCGGTAACGTCACGGTTGAGGTGAAAGGTAGCGACATTGCGGGTAACCCTGTAGACCAAAGTGTTGGACTCAAACTTGATCTCACCGCGCCGGTATTAAACAACATCTCTCTGTTTGGCGATGGTTTGCTGAACGCGGTGGATGCGACGGCCAACCAATTGATTACAGGTACGGCGACCGGTGCGCCACTGGGTTCAACCGTTAGCGTACTGGTGGGGGGCAAAACTTTCACCGGTGTGACCTTGGCGGATGGAAGCTTTAGCATCACGCTCACGCCGGCCAATTTGTCTCAATTGCCAGATGGTAGCTTAACCGCAACGGTGACCGTCACTACGCCGACCGGTAATACCTCATCGGCGACGGCGGGCGTTAAAGTCGGTTTGACGAATCTGCCGAGTATTGCTCTTAACGCTCTGTTTGGTGGAGATGGCTACCTTAATCACGTTGAGTCGCTGGTGAATCAGACTATCAGCGGCAAAGTGACCAATATGACCTCGGGTTCTGTCAATATTAACGTCGGTGGAACGCTGCTGACGGCGACCATCAACGCCGATGGCACCTGGAGTCAGGTCATTAACAGCAGCGTATTGAGCAATCTACCCGATGGAAAACTCAACATTAGCGTGAGTGTGACGGACTCGGTTGGCAATGTTGTTACCCAGCCATCGATCCTGACGACGCTAACCCATGCTCTCCCATCGATTTCTATCGGCAGCCTGTTTGGTGATGGTGCGTTGAATGTCGGTGACTTGCTATCGGCTCAGGTGATAAGTGGAACATCTGTGAATCTGGCGGGGGGATCATTAAGCCTAACGCTAGGCGGGAAAGCGTACAGCATACCGGTAGATAACAACGGTGCATGGAGTCTTTCCGTTCCACCGTTAGACCTGAAAGCACTGCTGGATGGCAATCTCACAGTGAGCGTTACGGCGAAAGATGTGGCCGGTAACCCTGCCAGCGCCAGCGGCCTACTTTCGGTTATCACGCATGCGTTACCGACGCTGACCATTGGCAGCATTTTTGGCGACGGCGGTTTGAATATTGGCGATTTAGCCAGCGCTCAAGTGATCAGCGGAACCAGTACCAATGCACAAGGTTCTCAGCTTACCGTGACGCTAGGCGGTAAGTCCTATCTCACAACGGTAGGGAGTGATGGTTCATGGAGCATTAGTGTTCCTAAAACGGATTTGTCACTGCTTGGCGATGGCAATCTCGGCGTCAATGTCTCGTTGACTAACCCAATTGGCAATACGGTGAGCACCGGTGGTTCACTCAACGTGATTACCCATTTACCAACCGTGGGGATTGCGAGTGGGCTATTTGGCAGCGATGGCGTGTTGAATATCGCTGAATCAGGTGTTTCACAACTGCTGAGCGGTACGGTGAGTAGCGCATTACCGGGCGCGAAAGTGGTGGTGACGTTAGGTGCCGTAGACTATCAGGCCACGGTGAATGCTAACGGTACTTGGTCGTTAAACCTCAGCCCTACGCTGCTTAAAACCCTCACCGACGGCAATTTGCATATTGGCGTTAAAGTTACCGACGTGGTGGGCAATACCAACAGCACCGGCGTGGATGTCGGCGTCAAACTCACCCAACCTGTTTTAACGATGGCGGCTCTCGCTCTGCCATCGCTGACCGATCTGTTGTTCGGCGGAAAATTGCTGGTGATAAAAGGGACGGCGGGCAATCTGAAGCAAGGGGACAACGTCCATGTTTCATTGCTGAATGACACGCTCGCGGCAGATGCCAAAGTCGATGGGCAAGGAAATTGGTCGGCATCGCTCACGCTGACGTTGGATTTGCTGAACCTATTACTGCTCAACAAGGTCGTTAACCTGAGTGCTCAGGATTATGCCGGCAACGGCGTTAGCGTCAACGTGGGACTCGATGGCCATATTATTGATATCACCCCAACGTCCGCACCAGCGCCGATGATGATGACAATGAGTCTGGATGATGTTGATACCAGCCAATCCAGTACTCAGGATCATCTGTCTCAATCGCTGTCTAGCACGACTGGCGATGACTCCGTCACCACACCGTCCTCCGGCACTTTCACCATCGGCGGCGTCACCATTGATCTGGCTGATGGGACGCACAACAGCGGTGCTTCGGTCACCGGCAGTACGGCGAGCGACACCGTGCACGTTACCGATCTTGGCTTCACTCATATTGACGGCGGTTCAGGCACCGACACATTGGTGCTGAACGGCAGCAACATGAATCTGGATTTAACGTCACTGGGGCTGAAGGTCGAGCACATTGAGATTTTCGACCTAGGCAAAGCGGGCAATAACACCATCACTTTAGATCTTAAGGAGGCGCTCAAGGTGACGGACAAACCGGAAGACGACCTACTGATTAAAGGCAGCGTCGGCGACCGGGTCAATCTGGTGCATGGGCAAGGTGATATTTGGGATGTCAGCGGCCAGCGCGAAGTCAATGGCGTGACCTATGACGTTTACCATAACTCATCAACCGGCAACAGCACGTTGGGAGACGTCCTGATCCAACAGGGTCTGCACGTGAATTTGATGTAGATGGGCGAGGCAATGTGCAGCCTGAGTTCACGCATGGGTTTTAGTTTAAGCCTAGGCCGTTAGAGCAGCGCCAACAGGATGTTGGCGTGGGGAAAGATGCCACAGGGATGTGGCATGCCGACCCGACGCAGAGAGGCGGGCGGGACGTTACACCGATCGGTTACACCATAGAGCATCGCGATATTAACAGTTACACCAACATTATCCTTTTTCTCACTTGAGAACAGGAACACAGAGCGGGATGAGCTCTAAACACAAAAATCGATAAGCCATCATCACGATGTAAAGGTGGGGCAACATTATGAAGCGCTTAAAAAAATGGCCGGTAACGGCCTGGTTGTGCTGTGGTTTGAGCTGTTTTACCTCGTTCCCGCTGTTGGCTAAAGCACCGGCTGCGGATTATCAGTGGCAGTCGGCACCCTCCGAGCAAATGGAGGCTGAGCTTTCGATCAAAGAAGCGATTCTGCGGGCGTTTGGTCGTCATCCCCAAATCGCCCAAGCGTCGGCGCAGATTCATGTCGGCGCGGCAAACTTGACCGTGGCAAAAAGTGCTTGGTTCCCGCAGATTTCATTGCAGAGTGCGGCAGGGCGTTCGCATCAAACGGACTCTTCCGGTTCGCTGAACAGCAATGCGTCGGCGGGCGTGACGCTGAATCAACTGCTGTACGATTTTGGTAAAACGAGCGGCAGCATCGATGAGCAACAAAACCTCGGTGCAGCTTATGATTATCAGCTCTATAGCGTATTGAATAACGTCGGACAGCAGACGGTGCAAGCCTATTTGCAGGTTAAACGTTATCAAGAGCTTATGGCTGCGGCACAGCGCAATCTGGCGTCGCTGGAAGCGGTCAAAGAGATGTCGAAACTCCGCGCGGATGCAGGGCTAAGCTCACAGTCTGATGTCCTTCAGGCGGAAACCCGCATTGCTGGAATGAATGCCACCTATGAACAGTACCGCGCACAAGAACGTTCAGCGCAGGCGAATCTCTCAGTCTTAACGGGCGTTGTGGCGACAAACCTTCCCGATTTACCCAAAGACCTCCTCGATCAAAAGATCACCATTAAAGACCTTCCCTATGAGCAAAACAGTGCTGTGCGCAGTGCGCAGGCTAAGCAGCTAGCGGCTGAACAGCGCGTGCGACAGGCTGAGGCTCAGCACTGGCCGACTATTTCAGTGCAGGCTGGGCGAACTCGCTATGAAAACAGCTCGAGTTCCTATTGGGACGATCAGGTGCAATTAGTGGTGCAGGCCCCGATATATCAGGGGGGCGCGACCAGTGCCAAAGTGGATGCCGCGGAGGGCGATCGCCAATCGGCTCAGGCAGAAGTAGAGGCGAGTAAGTTGGACATAAACCAAAAGGCGTCGGTGGCGTATGCAGATCTGATCGGTGCGCAGCAGCGTCAATTGGCGGGTGAAGAACAATTCAGCTCGGCGGAAAATACCCGCAGCGTCTATCAGGATGAATACAAGCTCAGCAAACGTAGTCTGAATGACCTACTCAGCGTTGAGCAAGATGTATTACAGGCTGATAGTGCGGCGATTATTGCCCGCTATGACGTCTGGGATGCGGCAGTTCGCTATGCGGGTGCGGTAGATAACTTACTCGATATGTTGAATATTTCACGGCCAAAAGTGACGGGCGATACCCTGCCTGCATTATGACGAACGCGTTAAATCCAGAAGAGGTATGCGATGGCAGCAGATCAACATGCAAACGCCGATAAATGGATTTTAGCGATGGGGCGCGCGGCAGGGCGCTTTGGACTTCCCTGCGATATTCCCGCACTACGCCAGCAGATGCGCTGGTTTGAAAATCTCCCCGTGCAGCGTCGATTGGAGCGGTTGGGGGCGTTACTCGGATTACAGATCAGCATTCGCCCAAAAAATAATGTCCGGTGGCGGAATGAGATCATGCCGGTGATGGCGCAGTTGGAAGATGGTTCAGTGCTGATCTTGGAAAACATGGATGCTGAAAAGCATGTGAGCTATTGGCTAAGCGACTGTGGCGACATGGTGCGTGAAGAGGAACTCGACGCGCTGCTGGCACGCATACAACCCGACGTCGTGTTGCTGGGGATTGCGGCTCGCGGGCAGGACTCACGCATTGACGATTTCGTGCAGCCTTATCGCGAGCACTGGTTCTGGCATCATTTTAAGCATGCTGGACGCAAGCTGTCTGAAATCTCTCTCGCATCGGTATTGGGCAACGTCCTCGCGCTGGCGGGAATTTTGTTTTCTATGCAGGTGTACGATCGGGTGATACCTGCCCAGTCGTATCCGACGCTATGGGTGCTGTTTATCGGTGTTTTGTTTGCTGCATTTTTGGAGTATTTCATTCGCCTATCACGTACCCATATTTCCGATCTTATGGGCAAACATATCGACTTAAAAGTGTCATCGATGTTCTTTGCCCGAGCGCTGGCGATTAAAAATGATGCGCGTCCAAAATCCACTGGTTCTTTTATTTCTCAACTGCGGGAAATCGATCAGGTGCGTGAGCTGCTGACGTCGACAACCGTGGGTGCCGCGATGGATATGCCGTTCGTGCTGCTGTTTTTAGCCATTATGGCAATGGTGGGCGGGCCTTTGGTTGCTATCCCGCTGATCGCTATTCCGCTGATTGTGATCCCTGGCATTTTGATCCAGTGGCCGCTGGCTAAGTTGGCGAAAGAAGGGATGCGCGAAAGCGCCATTCGTAACGCGGTGCTGGTGGAGTCGATTGAGGGCGTTGAGGATATTAAAGCGCTGCAGGCTGAGCCCTATTTTCAGCGTCAGTGGGAACAGACACACCACGTCAGTGCGGCTATCGGCATGAAGCAGCGCGTGTGGGGCGCACGGCTTAGCGGCTGGGCGTCGACGGTACAACAAATTACCTATGCAGGGATGCTGGTTCTCGGGGCATATCTGGTGCTGGCGGGGGATATCACCACCGGTACCATGGTGGCTTGTAGCCTGCTTTCTTCACGCACCATTGCGCCGCTCATGCAGCTTACGATGGTCTTTTCTCGTTGGCAGCATGCCAAAAGCGCCATGACCGGGCTGAATGAGCTGTTGAAGAAACCGTTAGATCGCGATCCAGAGAAAAAAATGGCGCACTGTCCGGCGCTGGCAGGGCACTACCAGTTCGAAAATGTGCAATACAGCTATGACATAGAAAAAGGGGAACAAGCGTTATATATCCCTGAATTAGAAATAAAACCCGGTGAACGTGTGGCGCTGGTGGGCAAGGTGGGAGCGGGGAAATCCACCTTGCTAAAATTGCTTTCAGGTCAGGCGGAGCCCAGCAAAGGGAAACTGATTATTGACGGCGTTGATATGGCTTATATCGATCCGGTGGATGTGCGGCGACAGATTGGTTTGCTATCGCAGGATTCGCGTCTGTTCTTTGGCACTTTGCGGCAAAACCTGATGCTAGGACATCCACATGCCACCGATCAGGAGCTGATTCAGGCGCTGCGGATTAGCGGAGCGTTAGGCATGGTGCAAAAAGACGCCGCCAGTTTAGATCGTATGATCAACGAGGGCGGGCGTGGGCTTTCTGGAGGACAGCGGCAAATGGTGATGCTCAGCCGTATGATCGTGCGTAATCCTCAGGTCGTGCTGTTAGATGAACCTACGGCGTCCATGGACGAGCAGCTCGAAAGCTACGTGATCCGCCAGCTTCAGAGCTGGATGGCGGGGCGCACGTTGGTCTTAGTTACACATCGTCCCGCGCTTTTAGCGATGGTTGATCGAATTATCGTGATGGATAACGGCAAAGTGGTGGCTGATGGCTCTCGAGACGAAATTCTCGGGCAAGCGCAGCGTAACAGTAACGTGACATCGGTTGTGGCCTAAGCGGGGGCGATATGGCAGAACTCACAATGCAGGAAGATATGGCGCGTCAGTCACGTTTCTATTCATCAGTCGTTTGGATCACGTTGGCGGGTATGGTGGGATTTTTCATTTGGGCCTATTTTGCCACGCTGGATGAAGTCACCGTCGGCACCGGTAAAGTGACGACGTCAATCCGTGCCCAACTGATTGAAAGTTTGGATGGCGGTATTGTTTCTGCGCTGCTGGTGCATGAAGGAGATATTGTCAAAAAGGGACAAATTCTCGCGCGCCTTGATCCCAAACGATTTCAGTCTAACTACGGTGAAGCCGCGGCCAGAGCGCGGGCGCTTCGTGCGTCTTCTGAGCGTTTGCGTTCTGAACTGACCGGAGAACCGCTAAAATTCAGTGCCAGCACGCTGGCTGAACCTGCGCTAGTGGCGCGTGAACGTCAGCTCTATGAGTCTCGCCGCCGCAATTTGAATGAAACCGTGGCGAATTTACAGGAGTCGTATCGGTTGGTGGTTGCCGAGCTGAAGATGACTCAGCCGCTGGTTGCCAAAGGGGCGGCAAGTCAGGTTGAGGTTATTCGTTTACAGCGGCAGGCCAGCGAATTACAGGGCAAAATCGATGATGCTCGTAACCAATATGCGCTTAGGGCGCGTGAAGAACAGGTTAAGAACAATGCCGATTTGGATGCTCAACTCGAGGTCATGGCTGGTAAGGAAGATCAGCTAGATCGCGTCACTATGATTTCACCGGTGCGCGGCATCGTGAAGGATATTCAGGTGATGACGGTTGGCGGTGTGCTGCAGCCGGGGGGCAAACTGATGGAGATTGTCCCGCTAGAAGATCAGCTGTTGATAGAAACGCGTATTAACCCTCGCGATATTGCCTACATTCGTCCTGGGCTACCGGCCACGGTTAAGATCACCGCCTATGATTCCTCCATCTATGGCAATTTAAACGGCACGGTAGAAATTGTCTCGCCCGATACGCTACAAGATGAAGTCCGCCGCGACCAATATTATTACCGAGTATACGTACGCACCCAAAGCGCGGAGCTAAGCAACAAAGCAGGGCGCAAATTCCCAATATTACCGGGGATGGTGGCCAGCGTAGAGATTAAAACGGGTCAGAAAACGGTGTTGGATTATTTGATTAAGCCACTGAATAAGGTGAAAGAGGCGCTTAGAGAGCGGTAGGCGTGATAGATATGATAACGGTGCAACTTTTCGTATATCTACTGTGCTGGGTGTGCGCGCTGGCACACCCGGCTCGAACGCCTTTGGCTGAGGTTGTATGGAAATACCGTAATTGATAGGCGGTCGAAACATTTCACCGCCGTTCCAACAACGACTGGCGAACAAAATCTTATCCCCTAAAAAACAAACCAGACTTTGATCACATTTTCTGTTAGAATCCGACACAATTATGTTGCACTCGCAGTTTGTGCCTATCCCTCGTGGTGATTTCTTATACTACCGCGTCTGATAAATCCACCCGGAAACTGCACCCGTCCTTTCGGGTCAAGGTGGATTTGGAGTTTTACCCTAATATGTCTTTTGATACTCTCGGCCTGAGTGCCGAACTGCTGCGCGCTGTTGAAGAACAGGGCTACCGCGAACCTACGCCTATCCAATCCCAAGCTATCCCCGTCGTTCTACAGCGTCGTGACCTGATGGCCAGTGCGCAAACGGGCACGGGTAAAACTGCGGGCTTCACCTTGCCGCTGTTACAAATTCTTTCTCAGGACGCTCAGCCAGCAAAAGGCCGTCGCCCTGTACGCGCGTTAATTTTGACACCAACCCGCGAGCTGGCAGCCCAGATCGGCGAGAACGTGCGTGATTACAGCAAATATTTGAATCTTCGTTCGCTGGTGGTATTCGGCGGCGTCAGCATTAACCCGCAGATGATGAAACTACGCGGTGGTGTTGATGTGCTGGTGGCAACGCCGGGACGTTTGCTGGACTTGGAACATCAACACGCGGTTGATTTGTCTAAAGTTGAGATTTTGGTGTTGGATGAAGCTGACCGTATGCTGGATATGGGCTTTATCCATGATATCCGTCGCGTGTTAGCTAAGCTGCCCGCTAAGCGCCAAAACTTACTGTTCTCTGCGACGTTCTCTGACGAAATCAAAGAACTGGCAAACAAACTGCTGACCAATCCTGCCTCCGTTGAGGTTGCACGCCGCAACACCGCCTCTGAGCAGGTTGCGCAGTCGGTGCATTTTGTGGATAAACGCCGTAAGCGTGAACTGCTGTCTCAGCTGATTGGCACTCACAACTGGCAGCAGGTGCTGGTATTTACCCGTACTAAATATGGTGCCAACCATTTGGCTGAACAGTTGAATAAAGACGGTATTACCGCTGCGGCTATCCATGGTAATAAAAGTCAAGGCGCACGTACCCGAGCATTAGCTGATTTCAAAACAGGCTCAATTCGTGTACTGGTGGCGACCGATATCGCCGCTCGTGGTTTAGATATCGATCAGTTACCTCATGTGGTTAACTTCGAGCTGCCAAACGTACCGGAAGATTACGTACACCGTATCGGCCGTACTGGTCGTGCCGAATGTACTGGCGAAGCACTGTCATTAGTTTGCGTGGATGAACATAAGCTGCTGCGTGATATTGAACGCCTGCTTAAACGCGAAATTCCGCGTATCGCTATTGAAGGCTATGAGCCAGACCCTAGCATTAAGGCCGATCCGATCCAGAATGGCCGTCAAAGCCAAGGTCGCGGTCAAGGTCGTGGCCAATCTCAGGGCCGCAGCCAAGGTAATGGACAATCGCGTGATGGCGCTCGCTCCGGCGATAAACCTCGCGCTAACAACGGTGGTCAACGCCGTGCACAGGGAGAAGGGCGCAAGCCTGAATCTCGCGGTGATGCTCCTTCATCACAGCAGCGCCGTCCGTATCGTGGAAACAAGAAAACGGCAACGACTGCGTAAGCCTAGCTCCTCTTCAGGCCTGATGAACGTCAGGATGTAAGAGAGCAATCAAGAAAAATTCAGCGCATATTCTGTGGCTGGATTAACAAGATACTCATCACACCCTGTGAGCAGTTTGCTGACAGGGTGTTTTATTTTATAAAACCACTATGCTGCATAGTGAGCTGATTTGAATCGAGCTTGTTGGTAAATCTTTTTGCCATCCCCACCGTTTCCGCCTCAACAGCCCTGTAAACCTAACATAAATCAAAATCAGTGGTGCGAAAGTAGGAAAGCGGATACTTGATTTATGCCACTATTATTGCAGAGAGCTTAATGTTGATTATGGTTGGAATTTTCTTCTAGAGTACAGATCATAGCGGTGGATGTTATCTCACATACAAGGAAAACAGCATGCCAAAGCAAGCCCTAATCGTTATTGATATCCAGAATGATTACTTCGATGGGGGTAATTACCCTCAATGGAATACAGAGGATACGCTGAGCAAGATTGAAAATGCCGTCGCTAAAGCTCAGTTAAAAAGTATACCGATCATTCTGGTTCAGCATGTTGCGGATGTAAGCCGCGGCACAGCCCCTTTCTTCAATAAAGGCACGACGGGTGTGGATATTCATCCGCGTATCTTGGCTGCTGCACCGCAGGCTGAAGTCGTCGTCAAGTCGTTTGCCGATAGCTTTTATCATACTGATTTGGAAAGTGTTTTATCAGCCAGAGATATCGAGGAATTGCTTATTTGTGGCATGATGACGCAGAACTGCGTGGCATTTACGGCAGTCTCAAAAGCGGCAGAGAAGTATTCTATAAAGGTATTGTCTGACTGTTGCACCAGCGTTAGCCAGATGGTTCATCGGATTGCCTTAAATGCATTATCTATCCGTGTACCGTTGGTTGACTCAAGCACTGAGCTGTAATTGCTCTGATGTTGTTTTCTCGAAATGGCGATGCCGCTGGTCTGCACCGCCACTTTATTTACGAAATCTGCCCTATCAATCACCGCTTTCGTCAAATCAATATTTCTTAAGTTACAGGTAGTTATACGCGTATACCGCAGCGGCCATGATAATCATCACGATGGTTATTTTTCTCATTAGGGGTCTCTGGCTAATTTGATGAGGGCACAGCTTAGCATAAAGCCGTGTTTTGAGTTATGACGCAGGTAACAGTCCAAGGTGTGTGGCAGGTGCGCAGCTAGCCCGTACATAAGTCGCTGTCTGAAATGATGCTTATTTTGACCGAGGGAGGAGCGCATTCTGCGCTGTGCGTATCGATAACGATGTTCCATATGCCATCATAGGGAACCTCTATCACCGCGGGAAAAGAACTAAAAAAGCCGCCATGATAATCAGCCCAGCTATCACGACAAAAACGCTCGTATTGCTTTTCATGGATCAGAAGAACCTTTGCAGGCTCCGAACATACTACTTTCACATAGCTATTGGCCGCTAAATAGCAACGACTGGTTTTCATTCAATAGAGCTCCATACGCAATAAAAAAAACTCTCATCCCCGTATGTGTGGATGAGAGTAGCCATAGGCCAACACCAGGGAAACTTACAAATTACTGTGAGTGATGAAATTGTTATATCGCATAAATTTACATAAGTTATTGATTTAGATCTATTAAATTTATTAACTAAATGCGCGCTTTGATTTATTACATAATAAAATCTTATTGAAATGATTAAGTGATTGAAAGTTAAATGTTTTTAAGTTGGGAGGGGAATCGTATTGGATAGGATAAATCGCGCCATTAAGCCATTTAACAAAATTAGTGCATGATTTATTTATAGATGGATGAGGTGTGCTTTAGGTTGTAAGCCTTTTCTTGTCGTGCTGACAATAGAATTTGCGCCGACCTGAGTGAGCAGGTCGACGCGATAACATGCTGCTCTCTACTGAAGAAAATTAATGAGCAATCAGTGATTGTAGGTTGTTTTTGAATTCGTAAACGTTAGCTTTGGGTGATTTTTTGCAGAACTCTAGTGTTTGAGGAACGGCGACGGTTTCGACCATATTCAGATCAACAGAATCTCCACCTTTGTATTCAGTTTTATCGTTGAGCATCCAAAGCGCGACAGGAGCCATGGCTTTAGGGTTCAGATTGACGAACTCTTCACAGGTCATTTTGCTTGGATTATTTTCTGCTGCCTGCACGCTGGTTATTGATGCAAGTAGTAAGCTTGCCGCTAAAGCGCAGCCAGATAGTAGAGCATGTTTAGTTTTCATGAAGATATCCTTTATATATGTCGAAAATTATCGTTATAAGTATAGTCTGATAAAATTTAAATTTGACAAAAAAAGGGCCAAAGTTTGTCGATTTTGGATATTTACAATGGCAAGGATCTAAGTCGCGGTGGGCTGTTATGCAGCCATCTGTTTTCGGCAAAATTGATATGGTGCTGCTATAACTGACGAAGTTAATTCAGAAATGATTTTTTCAGCCACACATAGATATGTGGCTGTCGTTGGTAAAATGCAGATTGGCTAAATTCCAGAGATTTACGAAGCCGAATGTTTTTTCAGTAAATAACGGTAGTAATATTTTACGAACCCGAAGTAGTTCTTTTCTCTCAGGTGCTTTTTAGCTTTGAGTCTAAATGCTGTGGCTGTGGGGGCCTCTTTTAATTTAAAGTCAGCCCAAGGTGATGTACGGAAATGATTGAGGAATATTGATGACTCATAAATGGTATACCACGGCTTGTTTTCTGTGGTGTAGTGAAGAATTATACTGTTAGATTCAAATTCAGCATCTAAAATTTTTAATGGCGTCAATGTTATTATTCTATTGTACGCACTATCTATAACTAGCTTTTTGTTATTGAGCAATATGTTTAATACATCTTGGTCTGCGAATTTATATATATCACCATTATTTATCATGCTAAAACAGCGTTCAGTGATATTGTTATTTTTCCACTCCACCGTGTTTATAAACATAAATCCTGAATTGAAATAATTTTCAATTGGTGGTAGGTGAGTCTGTAACTTATATTTTTTTTGTGTTACTTCTAAATCTTCTACGACCGCTGCAATTTTTCTATCTAAATTTAGACTAAACAATTTATCGAGCTTACCTAGGCATATCATGTCACCATCAAGGTAAAGCAGCCTTTCAACCGAGCTATCAATGATGTCAGGAGCGAGGAACCTTAGGCAGCTTGCTTTTGATAATCCCTGAGTCAACGTTTTTTCGTTGATATACATATCGCCATGTATTTTATATACGGTAATAGATACGTTATCCCCTGATATCTTTGAGAATCTGTTTTGGCTATCTTGACTTATATCTTCAGAAAACAAATGAAAGTGAAGATTTATATTAGGATTGTGTTTTATCACAGAGGTGATAGCGACACCGCATGGCATAGCAAATTTATCATCAAAACAAAATGTGATGTTCAGCGTGTCAGATTCTAATAACTTATTTTCGACAAGAATGAACTCATCATATGTATAATTGCAATTTCCCATAAGGCCTCAAATCAAGGTATCAAACATTGTCGTTGAAATTGTTCATCATATTGATGAGTGGTGGTATTTTACTTTATTGTCTTGTATGGTCAATGAATCTCTGTATCAAAATTCACGACGAATCGAGCAAGTTTTTCAGCATCAAAAATTTACAGCAAGGTAGGAGTACGAGGGGGATCAGAACTCACTTAGGGCAGGTAAAAATGCGACCGATTACCTCATCAAATACTCCAGGGCTGAACAATGGAACGAATATACTGTATGAAAAAAACACAATCAAAAGTAACTTGAGCGCCATAGCTAAGAAATAGAGTATCTTACTGCTCTTTCGATCCCCAATGATTCCCAATTCGTTCTTGGTGCGCCTGAAGCTATGGCGGGAAAACATAAAGCTAGCACGCCCTGTGAAGCAGCAAGAAATGAAGTTCCACACGAGTACTGCCCACACAATCAAAATCAGGGATAGGCCGATAAGGTCTTTAACATGTAATTCGCAGTGATTTATTTCCATATTCTCAATCTCAATGTCTTCTGACCAGAACTGTGACAATCCCTATGTCTGTCTATAGCAAAGTTATTTGAGTTTACTCCGCTTGAAGCAGTATACCTCAACCTCAGCGTGGTCATGGTCATGAGGATTTTAAATAGCTTTAGGCTGCCCTAAATTCGTCGTATATCAGCCATTCTTCAGCTTCTTCGAGCACTTTCGCAAACCGCTTCAAATTACCTCTGATGCTTTTTGATTTCCAGCAGCGCGCAATATGAGTCGTCGCGACAAATTGAAGGCATAAAAAAACCAACCATAACAGGTTGGTTTTCTTGGGATTATTTGGTCGGCACGAGAGGATTTGAACCTCCGACCCCCGACACCCCATGACGGTGCGCTACCAGGCTGCGCTACGTGCCGAACAGGCTTATAGTACTCAAAAACTGCCGTTTATCAAGACAATGGCGTTGCGATCGCGTGTTATTTAACCAGTTTTAATTGGCGATAAAGCGTTTCACATCCGTGAGTACCTGCAGCAGCAAGGCTAGCTGTGGTTTTTCACCTTTTATCTCTTCATTGTCAGCATCGTAGGTACGATAGCGGCCATTCTTATCCAAGGTGATGGTTTGTTTTGGTGTCACGATGACTAACTCATCACTATCACCCAGTGCCAGCCAGTTGTGTTTCCTGCTTGGCGCAAACAGGTCTTCACCCTGCGTGTAGTTAACGGCGCGGGTATCAACGTGCAGTAAGCGTTGCATCAACGTTGCCATAACATCGGCGTGGCTGGTGAGCTTGTTGATGGTTTGAGCCGGTGTTCCCGGCCAATGGATAATCAACGGAACCTGCAGTTGATAGCGGCTATAGTTAGTACCGAAGCCCCAATCACCTTTGCCACTGTCGTTAAATTCGATACCGTGGCTGGCGGTAATCACAACGACCGTTTTATCCAGTTCGCCGCGTTGCTTGAGCGTATCCAGAATTGTCGCTATCTGAGCATCAACGCCGGAAGCCGCCTTCTGATATTTCGCCATGAAATCTTCTGGCTTATGTCCAGAATTGCCCGCCAGGGCGCTACGTGTACCGTTTAAATTCACGTAAGAGAACCACGGCGATTGGGTCGTTTGGGTCGCCAGCCATTGTTGCCATTGCTTGGTGGTATCGGCATCGCTTTGACGGATTGGCGCAGGCAAGCTGAAATCGGTCAGCAATGCTTGACGATAGAGTGGGGCGCTAAAGCCGTCTGAAGAGAACAGACCAAACTGGTAGTGCTGTTGGCTGAGCGCGTTAATTAACGCCGACGGTTTGCGTCCAGCCAAGATACCTTCAAGGTAGGAAGGCGAGATACCATAGAACAGACCAAACAGCCCGTTATCCAGATTGTTACCTGAACTATAGTGCTGGGTGAAATCCAGATTCTCATCACCAAACGCGGCAAGCTGTGGCAGGTCTTGTTTGATGTCGTCGGCCCGCAGGCCATCAACGGCAATCACCAGAAGGTTATAACCCGCACCTTTATCCGCAAAGCTGAGCTTGCTTAGTGGATATTCAACGGATACCGCCTCCGGACTACCGGTCTGGGTCAATCGATTTTGGAATTCCTGAGCATCTAATAGACCATGTTTTTCCAAGAAACGTCGCGCCGTCATTGGATATGAAAGCGGAAGGTTGGAGCGCTGCATGGTGATAGGGCGATAGAAGTTCGCATCGGCCCAGATGTAGATCAGATGTGACGCCAGAAACGCCGTGATAAACAGCCCTGCTAGCGGTTTGCCGAATTTTTGTCGGTTCAGGCTGCGCAGCTTCTGCCAGCTCCAAGTACCAAACAGCATTTCGACCAGAAAAATGACTGGCACGCAGATGAACATCAGCTGCCAGTCTCGCGCCAGCTCACCTTGGTCTGGGTTGACGACCAGTTCCCATACCACCGGATTGAGATGGAGGTGGAAACGCGTAAAGACCTCAGAGTCAACCAGCAGGAGCGTTAGCCCTGTGGTCGCCAGCGCGGCGGAAATAAAGCGCAGCAGTCGCTGCGACATCACCACAAACGTGAGTGGGAATATAATCAGTAGATAGGCAGAAAAGCCAACAAAGCTAAAGTGCCCTAACCAGCTGATCACCGCATAGACACGCCCAAACAATGAAGAGGGCCAATCGGCAACAAACAGGTATCGGCTGCCCAAAAGCAGACCGAGCAGAATATTAAACAGAGCGAACCAATGCCCCCAGCTAATCATCTGGGAAACTTTTTCACGGTATCGCTGACGGTTTGTCACCATAAAAGTATGTCTATACGTCCGAGCAAAAAATTAATGGGCTTTATCTTCCCGAATTGAAGCCTGTAAAGCTTCAGCAAAAGAGCGTGCAATAGCATGGCGCTGTGTAGGTGCGATGCTGGTGTTAATCAGATTCGTCACCATATTACCCAAAACCATCAAAGAAAGATCGTTTGGCGTGTGGTGCGATTCCAGTACGTTGGCCAGCTCACTGAGCAGTTGTTCAACGTGTTCGTCACTGTAACGGGATGATTGTGGCATAGAATTAAGCTTCTCAGACTGACAAAGTGCCATATCTTACCGTATAGGCGCGTGATTTTCCGCTCTTTTATACATTTGTTATTTTCATTGATTATACCTTAGCTTCCACCCCCCAATTTATCAAAATACATTCAGCCTCGCTTGCGGGGAAGAATCAACAGTGTTTGAATACGCGCCTAAACGTGTCCGGGGCGAAATGGGAGAAGAAAAATGAGTCTGGATCTCGAACAGATTGCGTTGCATCAGTTGGTTAAACGCGACGAGCAGCAATTAGACGTGGTGCTACGTGATTCATTGCTAGCCAAAAATGCGGCAGTAGAAGAGATGATGGCTGAGTTGCATCGCGTATACAGTGCGAAAAGCAAAGCCTATGGCACCTTCTCTGAAGAGAGCGAGTTGGCAGAGGCATTGCGTAACTACCGTCGCGGCAATGAGGATTTTCTGGCATTCAGCCGTGCAGCGACCGGCCGCTTACGTGATGAACTCGCAAAATATCCGTTCGCCGATGGCGGCGTGGTGCTGTTCTGCCAATATCGCTATCTGGCCGTGGAGTATTTGTTGATTGCGGTTCTTAACAGCTGTAGCAGCATGCGCGTCAATGAAGAGCTCGATATCAGCAGCACTCACTACCTCGATATCATGCGCGCCGATATTGTTGCGCGGATCGATCTCACCGAGTGGGAAACCAACCCAGAATCCCACCGCTATTTAACCTTCCTGAAAGGTCGCGTCGGTCGAAAAGTTTCCGATTTCTTTATGGATTTTCTCGCCGCGAGCGAAGGGCTCGATGCTAAAGCTCAAAACCGAGGGCTGTTACAGGCGGTTGATGATTACTGCGCTGAAGGGCAATTGGATAAGAATGAGCGTCAGGCATATCGTCAGCAGGTGTACAGCTACTGTAACGGTCAGTTACAGGCGGGTGAAGAGATTGAACTCGAGGCGTTGGCCAAAGAAATCCCACCGGTGGGGGAGAAAGACTTCCAGCAGTTTACCGCCGAACAGGGTTATGATTTAGAAGAGAGTTTCCCTGCCGATCGTAGCACGCTGCGCCAACTGACTAAAATGGCGGGCAGCGGTGGCGGTTTGACCATTAACTTTGATGCGATGCTGCTCGGCGAGCGTATTTTTTGGGATCCGGCGACGGATACGCTGACCATCAAAGGAACACCACCGAACTTGCGCGATCAGCTACAGCGTCGTAGCAGCGGTGGGAATTAATCTTTTGCACCGAATTTGAGATAAAAAAAACGCCGCAATTGCGGCGTTTTTTCTTTCAAACTAACGAAACTCGGTTTAACTCAGTCGGCAATTAAGCGCGAACGAAGTCAACGTGAGTCAGTTTACGTTTGAACGGGTGACGCTGAACAGCTTGAACCTTAACTTTGGTTTCTTTGCCGTCGATCATCAGAGCGATTACTTGTTCGTAAAAGCCTTCTTTCTCTTGCATGTTCCAAGTCGTGTCATGATCGATTTCTACGGCTACTGGTTCTTGGTTTCCGCCATAAACGATAGCTGGGAACTTACCAGAAGTACGCAGGCGGCGGCTCGCACCCTTACCCTGCTCTTTACGTGCAGTTGCTTCAATAGTGAACATAATTGTATCTCTATATAAAATTTAGACCTGTTACAGGCGACCCAGCAACAGGCAGGAGATTCTGCTTTTAATAGTAAAAGCGGGCGGCATTCTAACGAAACACGGGGCTTACGGCAAATAAATCTGCCCGCTTTGGCAAGAAAACCTAGCCGCGTAGCGAATCAGCTTTGCGATAACGCCCCTGATAATCGAAAACTTTTTCTCTTATTTGCCAAAACCGTCCCTTCATGCGGGCGACCACAAAATCGGGGTAACGAAGTTTCTCTTGCTGAGCCACAATATCCGCAGCATGTTTCCAGACCAGCTCTATACCGGGTGCGCGAAGGTGCGGACGTAAAAATAACTGCATAAAGGCGGTGCGCTGAGCGGGGGTTTTTAAGCGAAACCGTTCACTGACGTCAGCACCATCTTCGTCGTAATAGGTGATCGACAGCCACTCGCCTTTGTCATCTTCTCCGTGCTGAAGCTGCATTCCGCCACAACGCAGCACTAAGGCGTCTTTTAGTTTCAGGGCTTCTTTTAGCATATCATCGGGATCGACTAATACCTGATGACACTGATGGCAGCGTCGAGCGGCGATGTCGTTTTCCGCTCCGCAGTGTGGGCAGGTTTTGAAGCGAAAACGGTAGTCACATTGTTCACGCCCACCTTCATCGTCTTCCAGCCATCCCTGACAGCGGCGGCCATAGTGCTCAATAATGTCGCCGTTTTCCGTCGTTTTCCCCCAAAACGTATTGGCAAAGCCGCATCCAGGGCAGAAAACCTGTACCGGTTGGCTATCGCTGTGGGGCTTGGTGGTTCCCACTTCAGGGGTAAACAGATCGTGTGGGTTACCGGCGTAATCGAGGATCAGACAGTCGGTTTTCCCCGGCGATAGACGAAGACCACGACCGACAATTTGTTGGTATAGGCTGATGGATTCCGTTGGTCGTAAAATGGCGATCAAATCGACGTGGGGCGCATCAAATCCGGTGGTAAGCACCGCGACGTTCACCAGATAAAGCAGCTCCTGCCGCTTAAACGCGTTGATAATGGCGTCACGCTCATCGCCCGGGGTTTCTGCGCTCACCAGCGCTGCCTGTTCAGGAGGCAAAAGACCGTGGATTTCGCGCGCATGTTCAACGGTAGAGGCAAAAATCATCACGCCTTTGCGCGTGGCGGCAAATTCCATAATTTGACTGACGATATGCGGCGTGATCCGCTGCTGATCTTTTAGCTCACGGTTGAGATCGGCTTCACGAAATAATCCGTTGCTGTTGGGTTCCAGACGACTGAAGTCGTACTGCACTACCGGCATGTCCAATCTTTCTGGCGGAACCAGAAATTGGTTTTTGATCATATAACGTAGCGGCAATTCGTAAATGCAGTCGCGAAAAAGGCTGTTGCTGTCGCCGCGCGTAATACCGTGATAGTGATACTGATAGATCCAACCTTTGCCAAGACGATAGGGCGTGGCTGTAAGGCCGAGCAAACGCAGATTGGGATTGTTACTGCGCAAATGCTGAAGAATTTGCTGGTACTGGCTATCGTCGCTGTCGCTGATTCGGTGGCATTCATCCACGATCAGTAATGAGAACTCGCCGTTGAACAGCGGCAGGTTACGCGCTACGGACTGCACACTGCCAAATACCACTTTTCCGCTGCTCTCTTTCTGTTGCAAGCCGGCGGAAAAAATATCGGCATCCAGACCATAAGCACAGTATTTACTGTGGTTTTGCGCCACCAACTCTTTTACGTGAGCGAGCACCAGAACGCGGCCACGGGCCAGCTTTGCCAGCTCGGCAATGACCAGACTTTTACCCGCGCCGGTAGGTAACACGATAACCGCAGGTTCTTGGTGTTTTCTGAAGTGTGCGATGGTTGCTTCCACCGCCTCACGTTGGTAAGGGCGAAGAGTAAAGGCCATTAAATTGCTATTATCGAATGTCTATTAATGTTGGCAGATTTTACTGCTATGAGTGTTAAAACCATTATCGCTAGGAATGAATTTGCCGCGTGATGCCAAAAAATCCACCAGTTGAGCGGCGGTCAAATCTTGCTGAGAACAGGTATGAAAACGGGCGTCGGCACCAAAGCGCTGCTCAATGGCGGCAATCAGGCTCGCGGTTGAAAACGACTCGCCAGAATCAATCATCATGTTGAGCACTTCATGACCGTGGATGGATGACATAGAAATCTCCTGTAAAAGTGTACAGTAATATAGCATGCAGTAAAAAGGGTGAGTTTGGCAATGCTGCTAAGCAATATCCCTAGCATTCCTCAAAATAGGGGCGCTGCGGCAATATCACCCTTGTTTCAGATACTCCGCGGATAATTAAACTACGCTTGAGATAGGCGCGGCGGTGAAGAGTCGCTATAATCCTCGGTTCTTCTTTGGTTTATGAACGATGCCCGTACCGCTCAGGCGGTAATAGCGCGCACGCTCAATGAAACCCTCCGATTCTTATAGAAATACAAAGCAGGTTCCATGCGACTGGACAAGTTTTTATCCCAGCAGTTAGGTATCAGCCGTGCGCTGATTGCCCGAGAACTGCGTGCAAAGCGCGTCACTGTAGACGGCGAAATTGTAAAGAGCGGTGCGCACAAGCTCACCCCAGAACAAGAAGTGGCTTTTGATGGTCAAGTGTTGGAACAGATCCACGGTCCACGTTATTTCATGCTGCATAAGCCTGAAGGCTATGTGTGTTCCACGGACGATCCTGACCATTCGACCATTCTCTATTTTATCGATGAGCCGCTAGCCGAAAAACTGCATGCCGCGGGGCGCTTGGATTTGGATACCACGGGTCTGGTGCTATTAACCGATGACGGCCAGTGGTCGCACCGAATCACTTCACCAAAGCATGAGTGCGATAAAACCTACTTGGTAACCCTTGAACATCCGCTGGCAGACGACACGGCAGAACAGTTCGCGCACGGTGTGCAGCTGCACGGCGAGAAAGATCTGACGAAACCCGCTACGCTTGAACAACTGGATACCCATGTCGTGCGCCTGACCATCAGCGAAGGGCGTTACCATCAGGTAAAACGCATGTTTGCTGCGGTCGGTAATCGTGTGGTTGAGTTACACCGTGAGCGAATTGGTGCCATTGAGTTGGATGAAGATTTAGCGCCGGGTGAATATCGTCCTCTGACTGAGGAAGAGATTGCCAGCGTGGGATTACCCGTAGAGCTACAGTCGAAAAATTAATCAATGCGTTAACGCTTAGAATACTTCGCGCTGTGGCAACATGGCGACAGCCTGAAGTACGACAAGAACAATGAATAAGGAATGTGCTGCGTGCAGACACCCCGTAGTTCCCATCTTGGATTGATCCTGATCCTCGGTTTGTTATCTATGTTGATGCCGTTGGCTATCGATATGTATTTGCCGAGTATGCCGGTGATCGCTGAACAATTTGGTGTTTCAAGCGGTGATGTGCAGATGACGCTCAGTGCTTACACGCTGGGCTTCGCGTTTGGGCAAATGATTTATGGTCCAATGGCAGACAGCATTGGGCGTAAACCCGTCATCATGTACGGCACGCTGTTCTTTGCCTTGGCAGGGGCGGCCTGTGCGATGGCGCAGTCTGTTGACCAACTGATTGTGATGCGCTTGATCCACGGTTTAGCCGCCGCAGCGGCAAGCGTCGTTATCAATGCGCTGATGCGCGATATGTTCAAGAAAGACGATTTCGCTCGCATGATGTCGTTTGTGGTGTTGGTGATGACTATCGCGCCGCTGCTGGCGCCGATCATGGGCGGTGCATTGCTGATTTGGTTTAGCTGGCATGCGATTTTTTGGGCAATGGCGGGCGCTGCACTGTTGGGCACGATACTGGTGGCCATCTTTATTAAGGAAACGCTGCCGAAAGAGAAACGACAAAAGTTCCGCTTGCGTACCACGCTAGGCAACTTTGCTTCGTTGTTCCGCCATAAGCGGGTGCTGTGCTACATGCTAGCCAGCGGCTTCTCATTTGCCGGTATGTTCTCATTCCTTAGCGCGGGCCCCTTTGTATACATCGATCTCAACGGCGTATCGCCACAGCATTTTGGCTACTACTTTGCGTTAAACATCGTATTCCTGTTTATCATGACGCTGATTAATAGCCGTAATGTGCGTCGTTTTGGTGCGATAAACATGCTGCGATTCGGTTTGCTGGTGCAGTTTGTCATGGGGATCTGGCTGGTCATCACGGCGGCTTTCGGCCTAGGCTTCTGGTCGCTGGTGATTGGGGTGGCAGCTTACGTGGGATGTATCGCAATGATCACATCGAATGCGATGGCGGTTATTTTGGATGATTTCCCACATATGGCGGGAACGGCTTCGTCACTGGCAGGAACGCTACGTTTCAGCCTTGGGGCTGTGGTAGGAACGTTGTTGGCACTGGCTTCGGCGCGCAGTGAATGGCCGATGGTCAGCTCAATGTTCCTGTGCATTTTCGCTGCCATGATGTTGTTCCTGTACGCTTCTAGACCCTCCAAGAGCAGTCGCGTAGAACCTGTCTGAGTTTGAGTGCTCGTCTCCCCGTCGCTGAAAGAGGCGGGGAGTTCGTCAATGGCTGATGACTACAGTGTGCTCTGAGATACCCGCGGCAACCGTGTATTGGCCATATCACACAGCTCTAGCATCAGATACGCTGATGCTTTCAGCCACGCACTTATCTGAGCCCAACTCTCCAGCGGGATTTGAACCCCGTTCTCCAGTAATTTGCCTAGACATGAAAATCCGTGGCACAAAACCCTTTTTTCTTACCCACACGTAACTTATTGATTTTATGTGTAGTGCCGAGCTAAAAATAAAAAGGGTCTTTAAACCAGAAATGAGTTACCGGTCTGATTAGCCAAACCTTTTTGCTATTATTCTACAGTTCACTGCCGTGCAGGCAGCTTAGAAAATCATCTGTGTCATTTCGTTAGCGCCCGATGCGTTCACTGCCGTGCAGGCAGCTTAGAAATATTGCATCCCATAAGCTTTTAACCATTTGATGTTCACTGCCGTGCAGGCAGCTTAGAAAGCTGGACTGCTAAAAATATTGTGGCCTTTGATGTTCACTGCCGTGCAGGCAGCTTAGAAA
>NZ_KV824197.1:0-30662 GCF_001816025.1 Hafnia sp. HMSC23F03 | reverse complement strand
TGATGTTCACTGCCGTGCAGGCAGCTTAGAAAGCAAGCAGCAGGACGAAATGGAAACCCGTCACGTTCACTGCCGTGCAGGCAGCTTAGAAATATCAGCATAGACCCGCAAACCGGATATGTTGGTTCACTGCCGTGCAGGCAGCTTAGAAAACGTCGAGATTGTGCCGCAGGTGTCAGAGCTTGTTCACTGCCGTGCAGGCAGCTTAGAAAAGCAGGAACGCCAGAAGAGGGGATCGGCATGTGTTCACTGCCGTGCAGGCAGCTTAGAAAGCCGCCATAACGACGACCTCCCGCTAGCGCTAGTTCACTGCCGTGCAGGCAGCTTAGAAATGACGATATTTTATCTCGCTTCACCGATGCTGGTTCACTGCCGTGCAGGCAGCTTAGAAAATATCAGCCATATCTTCTTCGGTTAAGCTCTCGTTCACTGCCGTGCAGGCAGCTTAGAAATATCAATAAACTTTGGCGGTGTTGTGGCCGGCGTTCACTGCCGTGCAGGCAGCTTAGAAAAATTGCCGGAGTCGTGGGATTACTATCCCCTAGTTCACTGCCGTGCAGGCAGCTTAGAAATTCACAATAATCAGTTTCACCCCACACTAGGTGTTCACTGCCGTGCAGGCAGCTTAGAAAACGCCACCGGATTCTTAGCTGCTTCTCTAAAAGTTCACTGCCGTGCAGGCAGCTTAGAAAATCTTAGACTGCCGAGGCATCGCCTCAGCATTGTTCACTGCCGTGCAGGCAGCTTAGAAACGATAAAATCAGAGGCTGGGAGGTTAGTGTTTGTTCACTGCCGTGCAGGCAGCTTAGAAATGTCGTCTTCCTCAGTCCCCCACTTGGATCCAGTTCACTGCCGTGCAGGCAGCTTAGAAACAGCAATGGATAGAGCCCTAGATAATACAGCGGTTCACTGCCGTGCAGGCAGCTTAGAAAACTAAATCACTATCAGCAGACAATCGTCACTGGTTTACTGCCGTACAGGTAGCTTAGAAAATATAATCGTGCTAACTATTGTCGGTTTTTGGCGTGAGATTTTCATTTTTTTAACAGAACATCTAACTTAACTAGGTAAAATCCATTGTGAAAAGAAAAAACATTAAAGTTATTTAACATTTTCTGCGTTTTTTATTTTCTATCAAAACAATTAATTAGCTAATTTCATTGATCATGGTTCAGTGATTTATTGTATTTTGTATGTAAATTGAAAAACACGACAAAGTAATTAAAATGAAACAAAAATGGTTGTGGTAATAAAGATAAAAGTATACATATAACCCCAATAACCGCTCTCCCTCCATCGTGGTACTTCCAGAGTAAAAAAATGGAGTAGCGCCATCAAGATCGCGCTTTAGGCTGTTTATTCTTCGGTGTTACCGAAATGTAATAAACAAACTCATAACAAAATGACGATTAAGTCATCAAATAGCCGGAATAGTGCGAACTTAGGTTTACGATGTGAGTTTTTTGTGAAAAAATTGTAGTTAGTTTTTAATCAGGGTAAAAATGTGAATAGTTTCCAGCTTTCGATAGTCCACCGGTTGCCGCAAAGCTACCGATGGTCATCAGGGCTCACCGGCGTGCAGGTCGAACCCATTTATTTGGAAAAGACGGCTGGCGTTGAGAATACGGACGTTAATAATAGTGCTATTGAGAGTAATAGTCTGATTGGCCTGAAGCTCCTGAGCGAAGAGGGAGAAGCTGCATGGCAAATCATGAAACGTCTGAATCAGTCTTTACAAGAGATGCAGGTAAACTGCTCTGTCGTTGAGCTTGACGGTGAACCTTGCCTATTTGTTCATCTTGAAGATGAAAGTGCGGCGATGTGCCGCTTGAAAAACGTCGGTGTGGCGATCGCCGAGCCGATTATCGCTCAGTATCCGTTCTGACTTCCTCGTCAGAACCGTATACCGGCACGCCTGTGTGGCTGCCGGTGCATGCAGGGATCTGCCTATCATTCCTGTCTTTCTTCTCTACCATTCTGATGTTCACTGCCATGCAGGCGATCCCATATTCTTATCGCTGATTCTGATGTAATAATTCATTTTCATTATGAGTAAAATACAACAATATAATTATCTTATTGATTACAAAGGATTATTATTGGTTATTTGTGATTTAACTTAAAAATTATTTAAGTTTCTCATGATATTTTCAGCTAACGATCATCAACGGCGTTAGCGATATGAATACTCACGACTTATCTCCTTCAGATTTAAACGCTATTCAGCTCTCTACGCATTCAAACATCGATTATCCGCAATATTGCGGTGTTTTGGTCAATGGTGAGCGGGGAGAGCCTAACGCACAGGGTACGGTGCCAACTAACCGAACTTCGCGCGATATTCTTAAGAGCCAAGATGAAGACCTGTGGCATAGCGCAGAAGCGATTAGCTTACTGGCGGGTATTTCGGGGCTGTTTCATGATTTTGGTAAGGCGAATCAGCTATTTCAGCAGGGATTAACCGCGACTTCAGGCCGCCGATTCCAGCCCTATCGTCATGAATGGATATCGTTGCGCCTATTTCAGGCTTTTGTGGGGAAACAAACGGATACCGAATGGCTATGTTCGCTCGCTGAGGTGTCTTCTGCAAATGAAGCTGAGATGTTGTCTCGCTTAGAATGCGATCCTCAGCCGAAAGACACGATGATTTTTGCTTCGCTGCCACCACTGGCCCAGACAGTTGCTTGGCTGATTGTTTCTCATCATCGCCTACCTGTTTACCCCCAGAATTCATCTAACACTACACGTAAGTATAAACCACAGTTCGTGGATAGCGCTTTGTGGCTGGAGACGCAGTTTAATTCATTGTGGAACTCAACCAATCAGGAGGCGGGAGACTGGAGCAAGCAGGA
Source organism: Hafnia sp. HMSC23F03 (assembly GCF_001816025.1). Taxonomy (NCBI): domain Bacteria; kingdom Pseudomonadati; phylum Pseudomonadota; class Gammaproteobacteria; order Enterobacterales; family Hafniaceae; genus Hafnia; species Hafnia sp. HMSC23F03. The sequence continues at coordinate 27,810 of NZ_KV824197.1, read as the reverse complement.
TTTACAACGCGTATGGCGATTTCCGCATGGTACGCCGCTGCAAAGCGATATTTGGTGCACCAAAGCACGCAAGTTTGCTCAACGCGCTTTGCAGTCTAGGTCACTCATTGCATATGGCCAGTTAACTAGCCGTTTTGCTATGCATATCTCGCGGCTGGTTTTGATGCTGGCTGACCATGATTACTCATCGCGACCAGCGACTTCGGGTTGGCAATCCTCTGAATACTCTGCTTGGGCAAATACCGATACAGACACCAAGGCGCTCAAGCAAAAATTGGATGAACACAATGTTGGCGTGGGACAGAATTCGCTGTTGCTCGGGCGTTGCCTCCCTAAACTGCGACAGACTCTACCTGCGATTACCCGTCATAAGGGCTTTAAACAACGCACTAGCCATGCTCGATTTCGTTGGCAGGATACGGCATTTGATACTGCCGCCGCGTTGCGTGAACGCTCGGTTCAGCAGGGTTTTTTTGGTATCAATATGGCATCGACCGGCAGCGGTAAGACGTTTGCTAATGCGCGGATCATGTATGCGTTAGCCGACGAAAAACAGGGCTGTCGGTTTTCTGTGGCGTTGGGATTACGAACGCTGACGTTGCAAACCGGCGATGCGCTACGCGATAAACTTCAATTACAAAGCGACGATCTTGCCACGTTGATCGGCTCTTCGTCAGTACAACAGCTCCATCAATTATATCGTACGGTGCCAGCTAACGATGTGATTAGCCAATCGGCAGAAACTTTCTTTGCTGAGCATCAATATGTTCGCTACGACGGCGGTCTCGACGATGGACGATTAAGTCACTGGTTGAAACAGGACAGCAAATTACACAAATTGATTAGCGCGCCGGTGCTGGTCAGCACTATCGACCATTTAATGCCAGCCTGCGAAGGCATTCGTGGTGGAAAGCAGATTGCTCCGATGCTGCGTTTACTCACCTCTGATCTGGTGCTGGATGAGCCCGATGACTTTGATATTGCTGATTTACCGGCATTATGTCGATTAGTTAACTGGGCAGGTATGCTGGGTAGCCGAGTGTTGCTGTCTTCTGCCACGCTGCCGCCCGCGCTGATTCAGGCTTTATTTCGTGCTTATGAAGCGGGACGCGGGGAATATCAAAAATCGTGCGGTATACCGAATGCTCCGGTGAATATTTGCTGTGCATGGTTTGATGAAAATAATGCCGTTAGCGAAGATATTAGCGATGGATTGCGTTTTAAAGAGATCCACGAATCCTTTGTTTCTCAACGAATCGCTAAGCTCAAACAAGTGACTCCGCTGCGTTATGCAGAGCTTATACCGCTCGAATCTCCGACCCGCAAAATAAGTGATGTTATGGCGAGCCTCACCGATGTTTTACACGCGTCGATGATGCAACTGCACCGCCAACACCATCAATTACACGAGAGTGGCAAGACGGTATCCGTTGGGCTGATCCGTATGGCCAATATTGATCCTTTGGTGGCAACCGCGCAGCGCCTATTTTCAACTTCGCCTGAGACCGACTGTCGTATCCATTATTGCGTGTATCACAGCCAGCATCCATTGGCGATGCGTTCGCATATCGAGCAACGCCTAGACGCCATGCTCACGCGCCATCAACCCGAGGCGCTATGGTCGGTCGCTGAGGTTCGTCATGCCCTTGAGCAATATCCTGAATCTCATCATTTATTTGTGGTGTTAGGAACATCGGTCACTGAAGTTGGAAGGGATTGGGATCTTGATTGGGCTATCGCTGAGCCCAGCTCGATGCGATCGTTAATTCAATTGGCTGGTCGTATCCAGCGCCACCGCCAGCGACCGCCAAAAACGCCGAACCTACATATTCTAACCAAAAATATTAAATCTTTGCGCCAAAAGGACAGCGGCGTTGCTGCCTACTGCCGCCCTGGTTTTGAGTCTCAAAAATATCTGTTGGCAAGTCACGATTTGCGGGAGCTCCTTACCGAAGAACAGTACCAGCATATCGACGCCAGCTCGCGTATCCATCAACGAACCGACGCGCCAAAGCGCCCTCCGTTTAACAATCTTGTCGATTTGGAACATTACCGACTCTCCCTAGAGTTATTAGGAAAGCAGAGCCCAGCGGCTCAGTGGTGGCGCGGCCACGTTGACTGGTGCGGTGAATCGCAGCGGCAGATGCCATTTCGGCAAACCAATAAACAGCAGGAGTGTGCGCTGCTGTTGGACGACGATGACGAACTGCGTTTTTACAACATTGATAGCGGCAGCTTTGGTTGGAAAGAGAGCGGTGAGTTTGACTATCCAGAGTTAACCATCGCGAACGGCGTAAGCGCGTGGATCCAAGCGTCTTATCCTGATGTCTACAACCATCTGGCAGACGAATTGGGTATGGAACTCGAAGAGGTTGGTCAAAAGTTTGGTGAGATATGCCTAAGCATTTACAGCGAAGACTCAGAGGCGTGGCGTTTTAATCCGGTACTTGGGGTGTTTCGGGCGTTTGAGTGACTAAATTTTAACTCGACTGGAGGTGTGAAATTGGACGGACTCAGTAAGTTGATAGCTGATTACATTGATAAAAAAGAAGACATAGATAAGAACAATGTTTTTACTGATATAGAGAAAATCTGTTTTTACCGAGCTTGGCTTACAGCGAAATCTCGAAGTTCATTTAATGCTAAGTACTTTATGAGAGTAACTCATGCCGCAAAATATACTCACGGTGGTAGTAAAAGCAGTAGTGTTTATTTAGTAGCAAAAAATTTTATGACAAGTGAAATTTATCTTAGCAGCTTGTCTTTATCTTACCCCGAAGTTGATCTTGACGGTGGTGCTAACTTCATGGGGATAGCAGGGCTACTTAAACTTGAAGCAGATGGAGTTTCGCTGTTATCAGCCATAGAACGAGGTGATTATTCGTCTTTGCAATATTTTGCTGAAAATGAACAGCAACTGGCTGAATGGGTTAGTGGTTTTAAACGTATATTTGAGCCAAGGCAACCATCCAGCCATATATTAGCCAAACAGGTCTATTTTCCGGTGGGTGATGGTAAATATCATCTGATTAGCCCGCTTTTTCCTTCATCTCTTGCTCATGCAGTGCATCAGCGAATTGTTGATGCACGATTCAGTGACGCAACCAAAGCGGCCAATCAGGCACGAAAGGAAGGGGAATGGCATGAGACTCCTATCACTTACTACCTGAATACTGCCGTTATGAATGTCGGTGGCACCAAGCCGCAAAATATTTCCTATCTTAACAGCGTACGCGGTGGCTGTGTCTGGTTGCTTCCTTGTTCGCCGCCGCAGTTCAAGCCGGTTGAAAAAAAACCTGTACACCTGAAATCTATTTTTCAGAAGCGCAGCCCGTTTCATTTTGTGGCTAAGGATAATGCACACCAGCTACAGCAGTATCTGCGCAGCAAGTTGGGTTGCGATAGCACGCTTGAAATCCGCGAGCGTCGTCAAGAGTTGGTGGAAGACATCATCGTGCAATTGTTTACGGTAGTAGAGGGGATCCAGCGTGAAGAGTGGCAGGGCTGGACATTAGATAAAGACTGCGAACTAAAACGCGCACAGCAATTATGGCTTGATCCTTATCGTTGCCGCGTTGATGACGACTTTAAATTGGAACGCGAAGGCGGCGATTGGAAAAAAACGGTCGCCGATGATTTTGCCCTTTGGCTCAACAGACAGCTACAGGACGAAGCGTTAGGGCTAGGTATGGTGGAGCGTATGGAATGGCGAACTCAGCCATTGTTCAACAAGTACATTCGCGAGTTTGAATGGTCTCTGGCGGAGAAACTGTAATGGGCTACTTAATCGTTTTACGCCGAGTACGTGTGGAAAATGCTAACTGTGTTGCAGGATTAACCTACGGTTTTCCTGCGATAACCCATTTTCTGGGATATACCCACGCGCTCTCACGCCGTATACAGCAAAGTCATAACCTTAGCCTTGACGGCTGCACCGTTATTTCTCATCACTTTCAGCACCATACACATAGCTCGGGTTGGGATCATCAGTTTGCCTTAACGCGTAATCCATTAACCAAAGAAGCGAAAACGGCGGCGTTCAATGAGGAAGGGCGCATGCATATGACGGTTTCCTTGTTGATTGAATGCAATGGCACCATCGCAAATGGCGATGAAGGATTGAATGCTCTCGCTCAGTATCTGCAAACGCAGTGTCAAACGCTACGCTTGGCGGGAGGGATCATCACGGACATTGAAAAAGTGGAGGTGATGTCATATCCGCTTAACGCGGATGCACTGCGGCGACTGATTTGTCAGCACCTTCCCAGCTTTGTCTTGTTGGATCGCTCTGCGCTGCTTGCTTCCCATTTGGCTGATTTACGTACAATCCAGCCAGAAGCCCAAATGCTTGATGCATGGCTGGATTTTGCTGCGTTAAAAAGAGCCGCGGTAAAAGATCCAGAGAGTGGAAAAGTAGAGTGGCGCTATTTACCTAAACCGGCGAAGCGCTATCTCGTTCCGCTATTAACAGGCTATCAGCGTATTTCTCCACTGTATGAACCGGGCGAAGTGAGTCACACCCGCGATACAGAAACCCCATTCTGTTTTGCCGAGGCGGTTTATGGCGTGGGGGAATGGCGCGGTTTACATCATTTCCATGATCTATCCAGCTTGATGTGGCGCTATCGCGTAACGGAACAGGGCTACTACTGCTGTGGTTCCCAAACGGCGTCATTGATTCAGCCCGATGAATCAACAGACGAAATTGAAGAAATTATCTACTAATTATAGACGAAGAGGGAATTTTCAATGGCTATTAAAACAGCATCCGTACTGGCATTCGAACGTAAACTGGCAAACTCCGATGCACTCATGTTTGCAGGGAAATGGGATGATATTAACGGCGGAGTCTGGCAACCGATTCATATTCAAGAAAAAGCGGTGCGCGGTACGATTTCCAATCGCCTGAAAAATGCCATTGCCAGCGATCCTGCTAAATTAGATGCCGAGATCCAAAAAGCTAACCTGCAGCGCGTTGACGTAGCCGCTTTACCAATGGATGCCGATACGCTGAAAGTGACCTTTACCCTACGTGTATTAGGCCATTTATCAACGCCGTCAGTGTGTAACGATCAGGAATACCAAGTTGCGTTACAGGATGTGATCGAGGGGTATATCTCGGAGCATGGCTTTACCGAACTGGCTGCGCGCTATGCAGAAAATCTGGCTAATGGTCGTTTTCTGTGGCGCAACCGCGTTGGCGCTGAAGCCATTAAAGTGCATATCTCCTCAGGAGAACAACGCTGGACGTTTGATGCACAACACTACAGCCTGCGTGAATTCCGCCAACCCGATGGTGATTTGCAGGCGCTCGCGCAGGTGATTGAGAGTGGACTGCGTGGAGAAAGCTTTGTTTTACTTACCGTTGAGGCGTTTGTTCAATTAGGTGCAGGGCAGGAAGTTTTCCCATCCCAAGAGCTTGTTCTAGATAGTAATAGTAAAAAAAGTAAGGTGCTATACCAGGTCAGTGATGTCGCTGCGATGCACTCGCAAAAAATCGGCAATGCCTTACGCACCATCGATACGTGGCATCCCATGGTCGATTCACTGGGGGCGATTGCCGTTGAGCCCTATGGCTCAGTTACCAGCCGTGGCGTTGCCTGCCGTCAGCCAAAAGAAAAAATGGATTTTTATACCCTACTGGATAAGTGGGTCACTAAGGGGGATAAGCCTGCGGTAGAACAACAGCATTATGTGATGGCTATATTGATCCGCGGTGGTGTCTTTGGTGAGAAAGAGTGATTAAGGGGCTGATATGAATTTTTATCAGGATATCCGCGTGCTTGAAGACCCTGAGTTCAGTGAGCCAATGCTAATGGCTGCGCTGTTTGCCAAGCTGCATCGTGTATTAGGTGCGCAAGCCAATGGCGCGGTTGGGATAAGTTTTCCCCGTGCGGGGAAAATGTTGGGCGATACGCTGCGTTTACATGGTTCTCAAGACGCATTGCAAGCGCTGCAAGCAACACCGTGGCTGAAAGGACTGCGAGACTATACACAATGCAGCGACATCCAACGGATCCCTGAGAATGTGATGCATTGCACCGTGAGTCGAGTGCAGGTGAAAAGCAGTGCGGAACGACTGCGGCGCAGATCGGTTAAAAAAGGCTGGCTCACCGAGGAACAGGCGCGGGAGCAAATTCTGGATGCCAACGAGCAGCGCACCTCATTGCCCTTTATTTCGTTGAAAAGCCTGTCCACTGGGCAAATGTTCCAGCTGTTTATCCGCCAAGGGAAAGCGCAGCCTCATCCTCAGACGGGAACCTTCAGTAGCTACGGCTTAAGCTCAACCGCCACTGTGCCGTGGTTTTAGTTTTGTTGGTTTTCAACGCCCGCCTGAAACCAGTCGGGCGCTTCAGCTAAAACCCTTTTTTATTGCTTGCTCGTAACTTATTGATTTTCAATCATCATGGATGATGCAAAATAAAAAGGGTTTTATAAAGAGTAATGGGCTATTGTTTTGATTTATTGAATCTTTCTACGATTATTCTACAGTTCACTGCCGTACAGGCAGCTTAGAAAAGCATCACTACTGGCGCGGGTGCTATCAGAGTGTTCACTGCCGTACAGGCAGCTTAGAAATCTTTACTTCCGCGCTTTCAAATATAGTTGCTGTTCACTGCCGTACAGGCAGCTTAGAAACGCCAATTGTTAAATATTTAGCATCTGCATCTGGTTCACTGCCGTACAGGCAGCTTAGAAAAAATAATTATAGGCAATTTCTGGACAATCATCGTTCACTGCCGTACAGGCAGCTTAGAAATTCTTTGAAAGTGTTTTTTTCCACTGATTGAACTTCACTGCCGTACAGGCAGCTTAGAAAGCCAGTTAAACCCGATCCGCTTTGTTGCCCCAGTTCACTGCCGTACAGGCAGCTTAGAAACGCAACATTTCCCGCAATCGTGGAAACACTGAGTTCACTGCCGTACAGGCAGCTTAGAAAATCAATATCATTTTCATAATCAACTAATCCAGGTTCACTGCCGTACAGGCAGCTTAGAAATGAAATGCGGATTTTGAAAAAATGAGCCTTATGTTCACTGCCGTACAGGCAGCTTAGAAAACGGCACCAGCTGGGGTGCAAGCAACATTCACGTTCACTGCCGTACAGGCAGCTTAGAAACTTAACGCCCATATCAGACTCCGGTTATCAATGGTTCACTGCCGTACAGGCAGCTTAGAAAACTAGCACACGTCAACCACTATGCCTATGCATGTTCACTGCCGTACAGGCAGCTTAGAAAATGCGTAGAGGGGTATGCATGCGGTAGTGATTGTTCACTGCCGTACAGGCAGCTTAGAAAAACTGGCGGCGTCGCTCCAATCCACCAGTCAAGTTCACTGCCGTACAGGCAGCTTAGAAAGTGTTTTCACAAGTTTGTAGCCTAGGCTACAAACTCACTGGCGTTCTTTTACCGCATCCGCAATGATTTAGCCTATCTCAGTCTGCAAAGGCTAATAGCTGGCGCGTGTAGTCTTGAGCGGGATTGGCAAAAACTTCAGCGCAGTTTCCGTGCTCAATCACTTTTCCGTTCCGCATCACCATCACCTGATGGCACAGTGAACGCACCACCTGCAAGTCATGGCTGATGAACAGGTAGCTGAGCTGGTGGCGTTGCTGAAGCGTTTTCAGCAGCGTTAAAATCTGCGCCTGCACGGAGCGATCGAGCGAAGAGGCCGGTTCGTCCAGTATCAATAACCGAGGTTCAAGAATTAAGGCGCGGGCAATGGCAATACGCTGACGCTGACCGCCGGAAAACTCGGTGGGGTAGCGATAGCGTGTTTCTGGATCGAGCCCAACTTCGTTCATAGCGCTGATTACCCGCTCTTCCCGTTGCTGTTCATTCAGCTTTTGGTGTACCTGTAAGCCTTCGGCGATGATTTGCAAAACGTTCAGCCGAGGGTTCAGCGCCGAATACGGATCTTGGAACACCACCTGAATCTGGCTGCGATACGGCTGAAGCTGCTTTAAATTCAGCAAATGTAGCGCAGTTCCCTCAAACCAAATTTCGCCTAGCGCCGGAATGAGTCGTAAAAGAGCCAAACCGGTAGTGCTTTTCCCCGATCCAGATTCACCGACTAGCCCTAAGCTTTCCCCTCGTTGCAGCGTGAAGTTGAGCCGATCGACGATGTGGCTATAGCCAACGGTGCGGCGCAGTATTCCCTGCCGAATGGGGAACCGGACGCTGAGATCTTTGACTTCCAACACGGTTTGCGCCGGTTGAGGCAGCGCCACCGGATCGCCAGAAGGGATGGCGTCGAGGAGTTGCTGAGTATACGGATGCTGCGGTGCTGAAAACAGCGCCTGACATTCACCGGTTTCCACGATTTCGCCATAGCGCATCACGGCTACGCGATCGGCCAAGCGCTTAACAATGTTGAGATTGTGGGTGATGAATAACATCCCCATATTGAGTTCTTGCTTGAGTTCAGCCAGCAGTTCAAGGATCTGTGCCTGCACGGAAACATCAAGCGCCGTGGTCGGTTCGTCGGCGATCAGCAGCTTAGGTCGAGTCAGAATAGCCATGGCTATCATGATGCGCTGTCTCTCCCCACCGGAGAGCTGGTGGGGATAATCATTCAGGCGTTTTTCAGGCTGACGAATTCCCACGCGATCTAGGCAGCGGATAATCTCTGCGCGCGCCTGAGCACGACGCATGCCTCGGTGCAGCGACAGCACTTCAGCCAGTTGCTTTTCGATACTGTGCAGCGGATTTAACGACACCATTGGCTCTTGGAAGATCATGGCAATTTCATTGCCGCGAATGCTGCGTAAAAAGGCTTCGTCTGCGTGCAGCAGCGATTGACCGTTAAACAGAATATCGCCGCTGGGGTAGTGTGCTGGAGGTGAAGAGAGCAGGCGCAAAATCGAAAGCGCAGTGACGCTTTTTCCAGAACCAGATTCTCCGACCAGAGCGAGGGTTTCACCGGCGTTGATATCAAGCGATATCCCGTTAACCACCGGACGGGTCACTTCGCCATGGCGAAAATGAATATGCAGATCGCGAATGCTAAGCAGAGATGAGTGCGAGAGTGACATTTCCGCCATATCAATTCACCTTCGAGGGATCGAAAGCGTCGCGTACCGCTTCGAATATAAATATCAGCAGCGACAACAACGCCGCCAGAACCACAAACGCCGTGATACCTAACCATGGTGCTTGCAGGTTGTTTTTACCCTGCAGCAGCAAGCTTCCTAATGAGGGAGAGCCGGTCGGCAACCCGAAACCCAAAAAATCGAGAGAGGTGAGGGTGGTGATAGCGCCGCACAGGATAAAGGGCAGGAAAGTGAGCGTTGCGACCATCGCGTTCGGCAGCATGTGGCGTAGCATGATCGTGCGATCGTCTACGCCCATCGCTCTGGCCGCGCGGATATAGTCAAAATTGCGCGTGCGGAGAAACTCGGCACGTACCACGCTCACCAGCACCATCCAGCCGAAAATAACGGTAATGGCCAGTAGCCACCAAAAGTTTGGCTGCACCACGCTGGAAAGCAGAATAATCAGAAATAGCGTTGGCATACCGGACCACACTTCGATAAAACGTTGGCCGATTAAATCCACTTTTCCGCCGTAAAATCCTTGAGTTGCCCCTACGGTGATGCCAATGATGCTCGAGAGCACCGTGAGCATTAGACCAAACAGAATGGAAATCCTTAGGCCATATAACACCTGCGCCAGAATATCGTTGCCGTTTTCGTCGGTGCCGAGCCAATGTTGGCTAGACGGCGGAGAGGGGAACGGCACTTTGGTGGCGAAATTAATGCTGTTATAGCTATAGCGAATCGGCGCCCAAACCGCCCAGCCATGCTGTTCGATATTGCTTCGGATCAACGGATCTTGGTAATCGGTCGCCGTTTTAAAATCGCCGCCAAAAGTGGTTTCCGGGTAGTTAACTAAAAAAGGGGCATACCATTGCTGGTCGTAACGTAACAACAAGGGTTTATCATTAGCGATAAGCTCGGAACCGAGGCTCATGATAAACACGATCAGGAAAATCCATAGCGACCAATAGCCACGTCGGTTGGCCTTGAATCGCTGCCAGCGAGCCTGATTTATTGGATTAAGCGTCATTAGTGTCGAGCCTCGAAGTCAATACGCGGATCGACCAGCGTGTAGGTGATATCGCTGATAATGTTCAGTAGTAAACCAAGCAGCGTGAAGATGTACAGCGTGCCGAACATCACCGGATAGTCGCGCTGCAAAATGGCGTCGTAGCCCAGCAGCCCAAGGCCGTTAAGTGAAAACATCACTTCGATCAGGAGTGAGCCGGTAAAAAACATGCTGATAAACGTCGCAGGAAAACCGGCAATCACCAGCAGCATGGCGTTGCGGAACACATGCCGGTAGAGAATTTTCTTCTCGTCGAGGCCTTTGGCACGCGCGGTGACAACGTATTGTTTGCGGACTTCATCCAGAAATGAGTTTTTGGTTAGCATCGTCAGGCTGGCAAAGCCGCCAATGACGGTGGCGAGCACCGGCAGGGTGATATGCCAAAAGTAATCGGTGATTTTGCTGTACCACGGCAGCGAGCTGAAATTGCTGGAAACCAAACCGCGTAGCGGAAACCAATCCCAATAGCTGCCGCCAGCAAACAGGACAATCAGCATGATGGCAAACAAAAATGCGGGGATGGCGTAGCCAATAATAATCAGTGTACTGCTCCAGGTATCGAACCGTGAGCCGTTATGAACCGCTTTGCGGATACCCAACGGTATCGACACCAAATAAATGATCAGCGTGCTCCATAGCCCTAAAGAGACGGAAACCGGCAGGCTTTGGCCGACCAGTGACATAACGGAGCCGCCGCGAAACAGGCTATCGCCAAAATCGAAACGAACGTAGTTCCATAGCATGTCGAAATATCGCTGATGGAGCGGTTTATCGAAGCCAAAGCGCTTTTCAATTTCGGCAATAATCTGCGGATCTAATCCGCGAGCGCCGCGATATTGACCTTCGCCAACGTTACTGGCCGCAATACCGCCGCGCGCGGCTCCGATTTGGTCGCCGCCGCCGGAGCCAAATCCCGCATTTTGTCCCATTTCGATATTGGCAATTGCCTGATCGACGGGGCCACCCGGCGCGATTTGCACGATGAAAAAATTGATGGTGATAATGGCCCAGAGGGTGGGGATTATCAGTAATAGGCGACGAATAAGATAAGCGGTCATCGTAAACCTCTTAGCGCCGTTGCTGCGGTAACTGAGCCGCACGGTTTACGTCATACCACCAGGTATCAAACCCAAGATCATAGGCCGGACGCAGCGCCGGCATGGAAAACTTGTCCCAGTAGGCAATGCGGTCGTGGTTGGAGTACCACATTGGCAGCATGTAATGATTCCACGTCAGTACGCGATCTAACGCACGGCCAAGCGATAGCAAAGCTTCCGGTTGGCCTTGATGGCTGATGATGTTGTCAATCAGGCTATCAACGGCAGGATCCTGCACGCCAGCGCTGTTCCACGTGGAATCGATATAGTCTGAGCGCCAGAGAATTTTTAGCGAAGGGTCAGGATAATTCATTCCGCCATAGACGGTGGGGAACATATCGAAATCCCGCGAGCGAATACGGTTGGTGTACTGCGAGGTATCCACTTCACGAATATTTAACGTGATGCCGAGTTTTTCCAGATTGTGTTTGAACGGCATGACATATTGGAAATTACTGCTGCTGGGCAGCAACAATTCAAAGACGAACGGTTTTCCGGTCGCTTTGTTGACCAGCTTTTGATCTTTTACCGTCCACCCAGCTTCTTCCAAGAGTGTGGTGGCTTTCAGCAGATTTTCGCGGTCATTACCGCTGCCATCGGTGCTGGCTGGCTGATAAATCTGGGTAAAGACTTCCGCAGGCACTTTGCCCTTGAGCGGCGCTAGCCACGCGAGTTCGGCAGAGTCTGGATAGCTTCGCGCCGCGTATTGGGTATTCTGGAAATAGCTATCGGTACGCTGATAGGCGTCGTAATACAGCGCTTTGTTCATCCAAGCAAAATCAAAGGCCAGTGAAATTGCTTCGCGCACGCGCCGGTCGGCAAAAATAGGGCGCTTGGTGTTGAACGCCAGCCAACGGGTATCCTGTGCTGACTGATTGGTTTCATCAGATTTGACGATATAGTTTTTGGCAAAATTGCCGCCGCTGTATTGGGTTGCCCAGTTTTTCGGCGAGGTTTCGATGCGAAAATCGAAAGCGCCGGCTTTAAAGGCTTCTAGCGCCACTTTGTCATCCAAATAGTAATCGTAGCGGATGGTGTCAAAGTTGTACTGCCCGCGATTGACCGGTAGGTTAGCCGCCCAATAATTAGTGACGCGCGAATAGGTGACGAATTGCCCTAAACGATAATCTGAGATGCGGTAGGGGCCGCTGCCCAGCGGCGGAGTGCTCAACGGCTCAGAGAGTTTATGGTTTTTCCAAAAGCTTTCCGGCATCACTTTTAAGCCACCGATCAGGCTAAGCATCATTTCTTTGTCTGGCGTCGGTAGTTCAAAGCGCACGGTCAGACGAGAAATGGCTTTGACCTTTACGCCTTTGTAGTAAATCCGGTATTGAGGAACGCCCTCAGTCATAAACTTATTAAAGCTGAACGCGACGTCCTGAGCGGTTATCGGCGTATTATCCTGAAAACGCGCATCGGCGTTGATGTTGACTTCGGCCCAGCGGAATTGGTCGTCATAGCGTACGGATTCGCCAATGAGCGGATAGTAACTGCCGATTTCATCAGCGGAGTTGGTGAACAGCGTGTCATAGAGCTGGTTGGCACGCACGGCGGGATGCCCACGAGAAGAGTAACTATTAAAATTATCGTAGGTACCGAGCGCCGAAAGCGTGATATCACCGCCCTTAGGGGCCGCGGGGTTCACATAATCAAAGTGGGTAAAATCACTGCTGTATTTCGGCTCGCCTAAAATGGAAAAGGCATAGCTTTCGTTAATGACGTCGGCGCGAACGTTAAAACTGAGAGCGGCCACAAGGGGAACCACCGTGCACAAAGTCTTCAGAAAGCGCGAGTGCATAAATGTGTTAGCTCCTGCTTTACGCCCAGAATCTTCTGGGCAAACATGATATTCAATCAGGCAAACGAGGGATCCACGGTAAATAAAATCAACCGCGTGTTACTCCGTCGAATTCTCCGCAACCCTGCGGATGTACCAAGAATAGCAATGTTAAGCTAAGCGGGGGATAAAAGTTTCAATTCATTGTGTTTTTTTGTGTCTTTTATTAGCGCAAACACGGTTCTTGGCAAGATTTTGTGCATGGCCAACTCAAATGATGGCGTTCAGCTTTGGAAGCACCTGATCACGATAATAGTCGTGCAGTTGCTCAACCGGCATGGGGCGGCTGAATAAATAGCCCTGCAAGTAGTTAACATGGCGCTGCCGCAGGTATTCTGCCTGCTCTTCGGTTTCAATACCTTCCGCAACGATTTGCAGTTTGAGCTTATTGGCTAATTCGAGCACCGCATCTAGAACGGGCGCAGTGACCGTTTCGAGCCCAATTGAGTTAACAAAACCGCGGTCGATTTTCAGGTAATCAATTTTATAGCGCTGCAAATAGATCAGCGCGCTGTGACCCGTACCAAAATCATCTATGGCGATCTCAATCCCCTGCGAGTGGAGCCAGTCAAAAATGGCCTCGGCGCCGCCATGTTGCACCATGCTGCGCTCGGTAATTTCAAACAGTGGAATAAAATACTCCGTCGGCATCATGTTAATGAAGTGCAGGACGTCATTCTTGAAGCCGTCGAGGGTCATATGCAATGGCGAGATATTCAGGCCCAGCTTAGTCCCTTTGGGTACAACATCGATCAGACGATGCGCATCGCGAGCCGCCAGCGCCATGATGTGTTGGGTGAGTTGCACGATCAATCCCTGTGACTCGCAGTACGGGATGAATTCATCTGGTGGGATCAGCCCTAGTTTGGGATGTTTCCAACGCACTAAGGCTTCAAATCCGCCCGGTAGATGGGTTTCTGCATGAATCACTGGCTGGTAGAGCAAATAAAACTGATTGTGTTTGATGCCTTGCAGGATCTCGCGATCGAAGCGGCGCTGCTGAGATAAAAAATAGAAAGTGATCAGCCAAGCAATCACCGCGACCAGCAGCGAGAACATGCCCAATAATCCCAAATCGCTGGTGGAGAGTGGGCTTCCATACAGGCGGAAGGTAAAGCGGTTTTTCTCATCCTGCACGGTGACATCAGGGTTGGAAGGTAATTCGCCAACGGTGACAATGTTGGGCTCATAGGTGCTAATCGCGCGATCTTTGATAATCAGCGCTAAGCCAGAAATAGTACGTTCGCGGCTGAAAAATAGCATGTAAGGCGCGGGGTTGATATCCAGCGTGAGCAAAACACCAGAGCGAGTACCATCCCCGGTGGAGTGCCAAAAGGCAATCACCGGACGATCGGGAACCAGCGGCGTTCCTTGCTGTAAGATCATATCGGTATCACGGTCGAGATCGATATCGGGATAGATAGTTGCAGCCGGGGACGACATCGCGTGCGTGACACTGGAGCACACAGCGGTACCGTTGCGAACCAGAATATAGGCCCGCACGCCGCCGCTGAAGACGGCTTTGCTGGAGAGGGTGTTTGCCACCTCTTCACAGAGCACATGAGTGAGTGGTAACAGAGAGACCATTTTTTGGTCTAAGTCATTGGCAAGATGTGATGCGTACATCAGTCCTGTTTTGGCTAACTCAAACTGCTGTTTTTCGCGCTGCTGCTGTATGGAGTGCCCTGCCAGCATAAAAAAAACAGCAGCCACGATGACGGCGACGATTGTTGATATCAATACGCGCAATGACGTTGAGGCAGATCTTTTATACAAGGCTGTGGGTAACACCATGCCGCAGTTCCTGAGCAAAGTAGGGCTCAGAGATAATTCTGGAGCGCCTGATATTAATGGTTAGGATTTTTCTAAATAGAAAATAAGATATTTCCATTAATAAATACAGGGATATTTGTTTTTGGTATGAATTATTCTATTGCTGGGTATTTAATAAAAAATTAAAAATGTTTATCTATTGTGAATTAATATGAGGCTAAACAGCAGGTAATCGCTGTAAAGTGTTGAAGCCAAAAAGGATAATATAATTGGCTTCTTATATAGAAAGTGTCTGTTTTTTAATCTTCTCTATGTTCTATTTTATTGTCGGTCTATGCATATCGAAACGGTTTTCATCACTGATTGAGTAATAGGCTGAGGGACCACCTGCACGCAAAATAGGGTTGGCCGCGGCTGTTTGATATATACCATTCTCATCAAGTAGGTTTTCGGCAATATGAATACCAATCACTTCGCCTAATACTAGCCAAGAGTCAAATGGCTGACCGTATTGGTCTTGAAGCTGAATGCATTGTGTGAGCTTACATTCAAAATTCACTGGGCTTTCAGCTACCCGAGCAGGCTTAACCCAGCGGCTAGCCAGCACGTTTACCCCTGAAAACACAAATTCATCTTCGCCGTGTGGTAATGATGCCGAGCTTTGATTCATCGCCTCAGCATTATCAAGGGTGGCGAGATTCCATACAAATTCACCGGTTTCACTAATGTTTGCTACGCTGTCTTTCCAGCCGCTACTGGCGAAACCAATCACCGGCGGGCGATAGCTGAAGCAGTTGAAAAAGCTGTACGGAGCAAGATTGTGTTGTCCATCGCCGCTGATAGAGCTTATCCATCCAATAGGACGCGGGCCAATGATGGCATTAAGGGGATCGTGTGCTAATCCGTGGCCTTGGGCGGGCTGATAGCTGTAATACTCAAAGAGTGAAGACATGTCACATCCTTACGCATTCAATAGAGTCAGCAACAGCTTAGCGGGTGTGTTAGTCAGTGTCAGTAGAAACGGGTATACTTCGCCTAATTTCCCTATTCTATACCCTAACTCGTAGCCTATCCGTGCGTGTGGGGCATACATTCATGATGTCTTAATGTTGATCGAAACCGTCGAATGAAAAACCCAAAAAAGAAAAGTTTTCCTGCACAAAAAACCAATTTGCATCCACGTAATCTCCATCGTGAACGCTATGATTTTCCGGCTTTATGCCAAACCTCGCCAGAGTTAAAGGCCTTTGTGGCGCGTAACCAGTGGGGAGATGACAGCATTGATTTCGCCGAACCGTTGGCGGTGAAAGCGCTGAATAGCGCGCTGCTGCAGCATTTTTATCAGATCGGTCACTGGGATATTCCCGATGGCTATCTGTGCCCACCGATCCCTGGCCGTGCCGATTATCTGCACTACTTGGCTGATGTCCTCGCGTCGGACAATGGCTATCAGGTGCCACGCGGGCCTAACGTGTGCATTCTTGATATCGGCGTCGGTGCGAACTGCATCTACCCGCTGATTGGTCAACATGAGTATGGCTGGCGCTTCACGGGCACCGAGATTGATCCTATGGCGTTGAAATCGGCGGGTGCGGTTATTAAGGCTAATCCTGAAGCTGCAAAAAATATCCGTCTGCGTCAGCAGCAAGATCCGGCCAAAATCCTGAAAGGGGCAATCAAGGCTGGCGAACACTATGCGGCAACGCTGTGTAATCCACCATTCCATAGCTCGGCTGAAGAGGCGCTGAATGGTACCCGTCGCAAACTTACAAATCTGGGACGCGATGCGAGCAAACCAGTGCTGAACTTTGGTGGAAAAGCTGGGGAACTGTGGTGCGAAGGCGGGGAAGTGGCCTTCATCACCAAAATGATTGAAGAGAGCGAGTCTTACGCTAAACAAGTGGGATGGTTCACCAGTTTAGTCTCTCGCCAAGAGAATCTGCCGGCCATCTATGAGGCTTTAGAAGACGTCGAGGCCTTGGACGTGCGCACCGTAGAGATGTCTCAAGGGCAGAAAGTGAGCCGCTTTGTGGCATGGACATTCCTGCCTGAGAACAAACGTAAAATCCGCTAATCAGCGCTAGCTGAATCAACGGTTTCCTCTCGAGTGATTAGGAGAGGAAACCCGATTTTCCTATGGCGTTATGCCATCTTCTCCCTCCAGCGGCGGTAACGCCTTTCTCTGCTGTTCGGCATAGCTGATTTGCACATTCTGATGCGGCGTTTTGATCCCCGCGCGTTGGAAATGTTCTTTAACCAGTTTGTCCAATGCATACTGAATCGTCCATTGCTGTAGCGCGACGGTACGGATCGTCGTGCGTAGAGTGAACGAAATATCATCCAGCTTAACCACGCCGTTAAATGCGGGTTCTCCAATCAGTAGGCTTTTCAAACGCGGATTTTCTCGTAGCTCCGTCACGGCCTGTTTCAACACTTCGTTGGCTTTCTCAATATCTTCATCACGGCTAATCACATAGTTGGCACGATAAACGCCAAATTCGCGAGCGTAATTAGCGACGGTGGTAATTGAGGAGTACGGCACCAGATGATAAACACCGTAATCATCGCGCAGGCCGATAGAGCGGATGGTCATCCGTTCAACGGTGCCCGTAATACCAAACACGGTGACGTACTCGCCGGTATTCATACCGTTTTCAAACTGAATAAAAATACCGTTGATAACGTCTTTGACCAGTGTTTGAGCGCCAAAGCTGACCGCTAGGGTGAGAGCCCCTGCGCCAGCCAGCAGGGGGGCGATATTGATGCCGATTTGAGAAAGAATAATCATCACCGTTATGGTCGTGATGACAATGGAAAGCACGTTGCGGAACAGCGTCAGCAAAGTGCGTTCGCGTGCGCCGGGATGCTTGGGATTATCCATTTCTAAACTGAGTCGATGTTCGATAATACTTGCCAGCAGCGTCCAGCCCAATACGGCGATAAACATAATCAGCAGGATATGGATGATACCGCCAATAATCTTTTCGCCGGTCGCAGAGTCCAGCCATGAGCGTAGATTAAAGATATGCCAAGCGTCGAGCAGGAACAGCAGGATCGCGACTACGACGATAAAACGCATGATCTGTAGCGCGCTAGGAATATAAGAGTTTACCCGACGCTCCAACATGGGATATTTCAGCTTCATCTCGGTCGGTAACGTGATGCGGCGTGAAATCCATCGTGTCAGCAGGCCGGAAACTAAAGCGCCACAGCCAACGACTAACAGGCTTTTAATCGTAGCGTCCATCATGAAGGCGAGGCTGTTACCGGGATCGAACTGAGAAAGTAAAAACAGCACGAGAAAATAGCCAATCGCTAACAGATGCCAGACGTGAGACAGCGCGTGTAAGAACATGCCGAAAAACGCCAGAGAACGGTTGCCTAGCGCGGTGATTTCTTTCTGAATAGGCGTGCGATTTATCAGTATCAGCCCAATGGCATAGACCGTGAGCGCCAGCATAATACAGAAGTTAACGAGAACCCCCACCGAGGTGCCTAACTGAACGTTAGTGATGGGGACGACCACCATCAGCCCATAGCCAATAAGACCACTTAACCACGCAAGCCGCGTATTCCAATATTTCGCCGTGGCGTCGCTAAAAGGGAACGGACGCAGATAGTCAAATTTAGGGGCAAAGATCAGACGTAAGACGGCCTTAAAAAACTCAATAAGCGCAAAAGCATTCAGAAATAGCGTCTGTTGGCGCATGACAGCAGGGCTGTTGTGACCAAAAGAAGTGCTACCAAATGAGGCGGCGATAATATTGCCCGCCGTAATGCAAAATAGCAGGATCAGTAAATCAATAATAAACGCACTTAAGATGGCGGTTGGGCGTCGTGCCCAATCCACACGCTTTTCGCGCGCTTTATGTCCCCAACTGCCGATGCGCTTATAAAACGGGGTGGCAAAAAAACGGATTGATAAGAAAATGGCAAAGGTCACTGCCACGGTGAACAGAAAGTGACTTAGCGCAGGCCAAAAGGTGTCAGGGTTAAACGCCTTGTGTGGCGGCGATTTTAGCGTGGTGACCACGTTATTCAGCTTATTTTGAGCCGCTGCCAGATAACCTTGAACCGTGGTGTCGAGTTGTTCAGCAAAAGAGTCTGAGCGTGGTGGTGCTGTGGTCTCTTTGTTTGAAGGCGGCGCGGGTGGTTTGCCTGTTTTGGCGCTGTCGCGTAGTTCAGCAATCAGCGCATCGCGGCTGGAGGCGTCAGACAGAATATCGGCCAGAGCAGTATAGGCGGCTTTTGAATCGCTGTTTTTAGCTGCGTCAGCCGCATTTGCGCTGCTTATCGCACCGGTGAATGAAAAGAGTAAGGTAAAAACGAAAAGCCAGTAGCGTAAGAAAGTGGGGATAAGGCGGGCTCCCTGTGACATAAAAAGACTCCATTAAACAAGCTTACAACGCTGCTCGGTGATGGGGATTGCGGTAAAAAAAGCAGACGGCTGATTATTTGACGCCGTCAAACTGCGGTGTTGATGAGGCTAAACGGTGTTAAGTATAGGAATAGTGAACCGGTTTTGCTGAGTATTCGTGAACGATTCGTGCGTAATACGCGTGTAGCCGCAGTGGACAAAAAAGCAAGGGCGCTTAAAAGCGCCCTTGCTATGAGGTACTTAGCGTTATCAGGAAACGTGCTGTAGGAATTCGCGCAGACGGTCGCTTGGCGGATGACTGATTAGCGCGTCAGGCTCGCCATCTTCCGTGATGCGGCCTTTGTCCACGAAGATCAGGCGCGAAGCCACTTTCTGTGCGAAGCCAATTTCGTGCGTCACGATAACCATTGTCATGCCTTCTTCGGCCAGATCCTTCATGACCGTCAACACTTCATGACGTAACTCAGGATCGAGTGCAGAGGTGGGCTCATCAAACAGCATCATCTTGGGCTTTACCGCCAGCGCACGAGCAATCGCCACACGTTGCTGTTGCCCACCAGAAAGTTCAGATGGATAGTGATCGGCGCGTTCAGACAGACCCACTTTTGCCAGTAGTTCACGCGCACGCTTTTCTGCATCTTCTTTCTTCATGTGGCGGACACGCGTCGGGCCAAACATGACGTTTTCAAGAGCGGTTAGGTGTGGGAACAGATAAAACTGCTGAAACACCATGCCCGCTTCTTGACGAATCAGACGCTCGTCAACTTTCGGATCGTTCACGTCCATGCCATCAACCAGTAGCTGACCGGCGCTGATTTCTTCGAGCTTGTTGATACAGCGCAGCAGCGTTGATTTCCCTGAACCTGATGGGCCGATGATGACAACCACCTCGCCCTGATTGATGTTCAGATTAATGTCATGCAGAACCGCAGTCTGACCGAAGCTTTTATCAACATGTTTAAATTCAATCATATTATTTTCAATCTTCTTTCCAGACGACGTAATACATAGCTCAGTGCCAGCGTGATGATCAGATAAATCACGGCGACTGCGCTCCAAATCTCCATTGCGCGGAAGTTACCGGCAATAATTTCCTGTCCCTGACGGGTTAATTCGGCGACGCCAATAACGATGAACAGGGATGTGTCCTTGATGCTCACAATCCACTGGTTACCCAACGGCGGCAACATGCGGCGTAGCGCCAGTGGCATAATGACGTAGCGCAGGGTATCGCGTTTGGAAAGACCGAGTGCTAAGCCCGCTTCACGGAAGCCATTATGAATCGAAAGTACAGCTCCGCGCGTTATTTCAGCAATATAGGCACCGGAGTTAATCATGATCGTCACGACCGCCGCGGTGAGCGGATCGATACGCACTTGCATGAATGCTTGTAGCATCATTGGCAGGGCGAAGTAGATGAACATGACCTGAACGACGATAGGTGTACCGCGGATAAGCTCAATAAAGACTAGCGCGATATGGTTGCTCAACCAGCCACCGTACGCTCGGGCAAAACCCGCGACGAGGCCGATAACCAAGCCGCCTAACAGCCCGACGATAGAAATCCATAGCGTTAGCTTGGCACCTTCGAGCAGGATAGGGAAAGCGTCCCAAATGGCGCTCCATTCAAACTGCATGTTGTATTCTCCTGGAAACTTTGCCCCTTTATACACGTCGTACTTGAAATTGCCCCTTTGGGGTCAGCGCAAGCGCTGTTCAAAGGCTGAAACCTTTGGTGATGCAATTTCAATGATGGTGTGTATAGAAAGATCTATCGGGCAATAACTTCAACTATTTACCCATTACCGCCAATATCACGGAGGGACAGATCCCTCCGGATAAATTCATTAAATTTTTATTGGTTTTATTTAGGTTCTACGCCAAACCATTTTTTGTAAATTTCGTTGTAGGTGCCATTATCACGCAGCGTTTTCAGGGCACCGTTTACTTTTTCACGCAGGTCGCTGCCCTTAGGGAACGCGATGCCATACTGTTGTGCTTCTAGAGAATCACCCACGGCTTTGAACTGACCATGACCGGCAGTTTTGATGAAGTACAGGATATTTGGCGTGTCGTGCAGTACCGCGTCGGCGTTGCCAGTACCTAACTCCAGATAGGCGTTATCGATATTTGGGAACTGACGCAGATCCTTGGTTTTGATGTTGGCTTTGGCGTAATCAACGCCCGCCGTGCCGCTCTTAACGGCGACAACTTTACCATCCAGATCTTTCACGCTTTTCACGTCGTTATTGTCTTTTTTGACCATTACCAGCAGACCGCTGTTGTAGTAGCCATCAGAGAAGTCGATCGCTTTTTTGCGTTCGTCAGTGATGCTGATGCCCGCCAGCGCCAAATCGACGTTACGAGTCTGCAGACCTGGGATTATCCCGCTGAAATCCATTGGTTTCAGGGTATAGGAGAGGTTCAACTGCTTAGCGATGGCATCCCATAGATCGATATCGAAGCCAACGTATTTATCACCCTGTTTGAATTCGAAAGGAACAAATGCCGTATCCGTAGCAACGATAAGCTGTTTTTCAGCGGCGTGAGAACTCATGGCAAAAGCTAAGGTAAGAGCAGCTACAGATGCTTTAATTATAGATTTCATAAGCAAAAATTCCTTAAATTTCGGGATAGCCCATTTGTGTTTACCTGATTGACAATGGAAGAATCATGCCAACTATTTATATTCTATGTATATCAAATGGTTATTAGATGTTGTGGATAGGGATTAACCAATAACGGTCAGGCTAAACCTGTGGGTGCATTGTTTTGGTGCCCTTTTTTGGTGCATGGAATTCCCAAATGGTGCACCGCAGTAGATTTAAGGGAAAAACACAGGATTCACAATCTATATTTAACAATTTTGTTTCAGTTGTGATAACTAAATCTAACTTTTGTTCGTTGAAGGGATTGTTTTGCACTTAAATGGTGCGATAGGGCGGGGTTGGACAAAACCATGAGAAAACGAAAAGCGAGTAGATGATGACATCTTGTATCTACTCGCTCTGCACATCAGAGGTTCTATTGAATGCAGTGTGTTAGACGTCATTGGTCGCCGACGGGAGGTAAAACTCGCCATTCAGCCATAGGTGAATCCCATTGCGACAGGCTTCAAAGCAGGGTTCCGGCATGCGTTGCGGGTTGCACCAACGCCATTGCTCGCATTTTTCGGGCTCGCGTAGCTGGGGCTCACCGCGAACATAGGTGGCGACCATAATCATAGAGACGTTATGAACGCCTTCATCTAACCAAGTGGCTAAATTATTGGTCACGCCGATCAAACGCGGTTCGGTAACAATAAGGCCCGTTTCTTCTTCAACTTCGCGAATCGCTGCTTGCTCGAAAGTTTCGCCTTCCTCAACATGCCCGCCGGGGATCGACCAGAATGGTGCGTGGCTACCACAGCGTTTCCCCAGTAGCACCTGACCTTGTGGATTAGCGATAATGATGCCAACGCCGACTTTTACTGCCATTGATTTTCTCCATCAGCAAACTTCAGCAAATTATCTCAGCTTCATACTTTTAATGACAGCACTTCAGCAAAAGTGTGCTGTCCCTCAAAAAATGAAAATAACATTCACCGAATATCTTGCTTATAAAAAGGGCAAAGGCCAAACTCATCGAAACGATTCAGCGTTGTATTCGATCTGTTTTAGAAAATACAGCGCGATTTTTTTAAAACATAGCTGAAACGATTCAACCATAAATTTTGCCCAGTGTGAGAGGAGCGTTTATGTTTCACCTGTCCCCACAAGATATACATCTTGCCGCTTCGGCGAGTAATAAAGAAGAAGCAATTCAACAAATTGCAGCTGCACTGACTCAGGCTGGGTATGTAAGCGAAGGTTATGTGCAAGGCATGCTCAATCGTGAAAAACAGACCTCGACCTATCTTGGTAGCGGCATCGCGATCCCACACGGCACCACCGATACACGCGATATGGTGCTGAAAACTGGCGTAAAGGTTTTCCAGTTCCCACAGGGCGTTGAGTGGAGCGAGGGCCAGTGTGCCTATGTCGTTATCGGTATTGCTGCGCGTTCCGATGAACATCTCGCGCTGTTGCGTCAACTGACACATGTACTGAGCGATGATAGCGTTGCACAGCAGATGGCGCAGACCACTTCAGCAGAAGAGTTACGTAGCCTGCTGATGGGCGAGCGCAGCGTAGCGGCTTTCCGTTTCGACGCGGGAATGGTCACGCTGGATATTAATGCTGATAGCCTGATGACGTTACAGGCTATCAACGCGGGACGTTTGCAACAGGCCGGTGCGGTCAACGCAGAATTTGTGAGCGACGTGATCACGCGTCAGCCGCTGAATCTTGGTCAAGGTATTTGGCTCAGCGATAGCGCGTTGGGCAATCAGGCGAGCGCCGCGGCAGCCGCACGGCCTCAGACTCCGTTTGACGTGGATGGCGAGAAGGTTGGTTTGTTGCTGACGGTTGCCATGGCGGACGCACAGCCGGAAGGCATGTTGGGGTATTTGAGCACCTTATTACAGAACAATCAGGCCGAGCGCCTGCTGAAAGCGACGGATGCCGCCGCCTTGGTGGCGTTACTGACCAGCGAAGTGGCAGAGGAAGATTCTGTGCTTAGCGCGGAGTTCGTGCTGCGCAACGAGCATGGCCTGCATGCGCGTCCTGGGACGCTGCTGGTGAATACCATTAAGAAATTTGAAAGCCAGATCACCGTAACAAACCTTGATGGTTCTGGCGTTCCAGCCAATGGGCGCAGCCTGATGAAAGTTGTCGCGCTGGGCGTTAAAAAAGGTCATCGCCTGCGTTTCACTGCTAACGGTAGCGACGCAGCGCAAGCATTAGAAGCAATCGGTCAGGCCATCAATGATGGTCTAGGCGAAGGGGCATAAGAATGAGTAGAAGAGTTGCAACAATTACCTTAAATCCGGCCTATGACTTGGTTGGTTACTGCGCCGAGATTGAGCGCGGCGAAGTTAACCGCGTTCAGACTGCAGGCCTGCATGCGGCAGGTAAAGGGATCAACGTTGCCAAAGTACTAAAAGATCTTGGTATCGACGTGACCGTGGGTGGTTTTCTCGGTAAAGAGAATCAGGATGGTTTTCAGCAGTTGTTCAGCGAGCTGGGGATTGCGAACCGTTTTCAGGTCGTGGCCGGTCGTACGCGCATCAACGTTAAGCTGACAGAAAAAGACGGCGAAGTTTCTGACTTCAACTTTTCTGGTTTTGAAGTGACCAAGCCGGACTGGGAGCGTTTCGTTAATGATTCTCTGAGCTGGTTGGGTCAGTTCGATATGGTTTGCGTGAGCGGTAGTTTGCCAGCAGGCGTTGATCCTGATGATTTTACCGATTGGATGCGTCGTCTGCGCAGCCAATGCCCATGTATTATTTTTGACAGCAGCCGTGAAGCCTTAGTTGCTGGTTTGAAAGCTGCGCCTTGGTTGGTGAAGCCGAACCGTCGCGAGCTGGAGATCTGGGCTGGGCGCGAGCTGCCAACCTTAGACGATGTCGTCGGTGCAGCACATGCGCTGCGTGATCAGGGCATTGCACACGTGGTTATCTCTCTCGGTGCTGAAGGTGCGCTGTGGGTTAATGCATCCGGCGCATGGCTGGCTAAGCCACCCGCGTGTGAAGTGGTTAGCACCGTGGGTGCTGGGGATTCCATGGTAGGTGGCTTGATTTACGGGCTAATGATGCGTGAATCCAGCGAACACACCCTGCGTTTGGCAACTGCCGTTGCGGCGTTGGCCGTCAGCCAGAGTAACGTTGGCATTGCCGATCGCACACAACTGGCAGCTATGATGGCGCGTGTTGACCTGAAGCCTTTTAATTAATTGAGGATGGCCACATGAAAACCTTACTGTTAACCGAAGGCGCTCAGGGGCAGGCTCGTAGCTACCTCGCCAAGCGCATGTTAGAAAGTGTTGCAGCCAAACTGGATATTACGCTCATTGATGCTGCTCAGGATGCTGAACTGATCATCGTTATCGGTGACGAGCAGCCACAAGACACCACGCTAAACGGCAAACGCCTGTTTATCGGCAGTGCTGAGAAAGCGATTCGTGAACCGGAAGCGTTTTTAGCTCAGGCGATGGCTGAAGCGCAACCTTACCAGTACGCCAGTGCTACCGCTGCAACGCCGGCCAAAGGCCAGATGCGTATTGTGGCCGTTACCGCTTGCCCAACGGGTGTTGCGCATACTTTTATGGCTGCTGAAGCTATTGAAGCAGAAGCTAAAAAACGTGGCTGGTGGGTTAAAGTGGAAACCCGTGGCTCAGTCGGTGCGGGTAACGAAATTACCCCTGAAGAAGTTGCCGCTGCGGATTTGGTGATTGTCGCTGCTGATATCGAAGTTGATCTGAATAAATTCTCAGGTAAACCGATGTATCGCACCACAACCGGTTTGGCATTGAAGAAAACGGCGCAGGAGTTGGATAAAGCGCTGGTGGAGTCTGAAACCTTTACCGCACAGAAATCTTCTTCAACGGCGTCCTCATCTAAGAAAAAAGAGGCGGTGGGGGCCTATCGCCACCTGCTGACCGGCGTATCTTACATGCTGCCAATGGTGGTGGCGGGCGGCCTGTGTATCGCGCTGTCGTTTGTATTTGGGATCGAAGCGTTTAAACAAGAGGGCACGCTGGCGGCGGCGTTAATGCAGATTGGCGGTGGTTCTGCATTCGCGTTGATGGTGCCCGTTTTGGCAGGGTACATCGCGTTTTCCATTGCTGACCGTCCGGGTTTAACGCCTGGTTTGATCGGTGGTATGTTGGCTGTAAGCACCGGTGCTGGCTTCTTGGGGGGGATTATTGCCGGTTTCCTCGCGGGGTATGTGGCCAAATTAATTAGCACTAAGCTGCATTTGCCACAGAGTATGGAGGCCCTAAAACCTATCCTGATTATTCCGTTGATAGCGAGTTTGATCACAGGCTTGGCGATGATTTATATCGTTGGTAAACCTGTTGCCGCCATCATGGAAGGTTTGACTCACTGGCTGCAAGCGATGGGTACGGCTAACGCCGTGATCTTAGGCGCGATTCTGGGCGCGATGATGTGTACCGACATGGGCGGTCCGGTCAACAAAGCGGCTTATGCCTTTGGTGTTGCGCTGCTGAGTACTCAGACCTATGCACCAATGGCGGCGATCATGGCGGCGGGTATGGTTCCACCGCTGGCAATGGGTTTTGCAACGCTGGTGGCGCGTAATAAATTTGCTCAAAGCGAACGCGAGGGTGGCAAAGCTGCGCTGGTTCTAGGGTTGTGCTTTATTTCTGAAGGGGCGATTCCCTTTGCCGCGCGAGACCCAATGCGTGTTCTACCGTGCTGTATTGCCGGTGGTGCGCTGACCGGTGCTTTGTCCATGTTCTTTGGCGCTAAGCTGATGGCTCCACACGGTGGCTTGTTCGTACTGTTGATCCCTGGTGCCATTACACCGGTAATTCAGTATCTGATCGCGATTGTGGCGGGTACGCTTCTGTCAGGGGGCTTATATGCTCTGCTGAAACGTCCAGACGTGGAAATTGTGGAAGAGAAATTGGCTTAAGCTTAGGCGATAGCTGAAATGAAAACGGGTGCCCCAGTGGCACCCGTTTTGCTATGGGATACTCTGAGTTACGCTGCGTTCTCCGCAACTTCTTGCGATTTCAGCCACGCAATCTCTTCAGCCCAAATGTCTGGGTTTACGGTTTCCAGAATCAATGGAATGCCGTCAAAGCGTGGATCACGCATAATCCAGCTAAACGCATTTTTACCAATGTTGCCTTCGCCAAGGCTATGGTGCCGGTCTACGCGACTGTCAAAGGCACTTTTGGCATCATTGAGATGCATACCGCGCAGATAGTTAAAGCCAACAGTACGCTCAAAGTGAGCAAAGGTTTTGCTGCACTCTTCTTCGGTACGCAAATCATAGCCCGCAGCAAAGGCATGGCAGGTATCAATACATACCCCAACGCGCGATTTGTCTTCGACACCGTCAATAATGGCGGCCAGATGCTCAAAGCGGAACCCGAGATTGCTTCCTTGTCCCGCCGTATTTTCGATCACTGCGGTAACGCCCTGCGTTTTATCTAACGCAATATTGATAGATTCAGCAATGCGGGCGAGGCATTTATCCTCATCGATTTGCATCAGATGACTGCCCGGATGGAAATTCAGCAATGTCAGCCCAAGCTCGGAGCAACGTTCTAACTCATCGATGAACGCTTCACGGGATTTTTCCAGTGCCTCTTCAACCGGATGACCGAGGTTAATCAAGTAGCTGTCGTGAGGTAGAATTTGTTCTGGCTGGTAGTGGTATTGCGCACATGCAGATTTAAATTTATCAATCACTTCAGCCGTTAACGGGGCGGCTTTCCACTGACGTTGGTTCTTGGTAAATAATGCAAAGGCAGTGGCTTCCAATTCGTGCGCACGAATGACGGCCTGATCAACGCCGCCGGAGGCGCTGACATGGGCTCCAACAAATTTCATTGTTCTTCTCCTCTTTTATGAGGGGCATTATGGCATTGATGTGGGGATGGTGTAAGGTTTCATACGCTCAGAGCACTGAAATCTGCATGAGGACGGTTAAGGTTTCGTACGTCTAAGGCACTGAAACCTGCATGAGAACTGTGTAAGGTTTCGTACGCCTAATACACTGAAAT
>NZ_KV824196.1:52363-109946 GCF_001816025.1 Hafnia sp. HMSC23F03 | reverse complement strand
TGATGGTGATACCACGAGCTTTTTCTTCTGGCGCGTTATCGATCTGGTCGAATGCACGTGCAGAACCGCCGTAGGTTTTAGCCAGAACGGTGGTGATTGCAGCTGTCAGGGTAGTTTTACCGTGGTCAACGTGGCCGATAGTACCAACGTTAACGTGCGGTTTTGTACGTTCAAATTTTTCTTTAGACACGGCTTTATTCCTTACTCTTGTGCTCTCCCTTCATAGAGAGAGCACGGGATCAATGTTTTAAACTAGTAGCTTATTTGCCACGAGCTTCAATAACGGCTTGAGCAACGTTGCTCGGCGCATCATCGTACTTCAGGAATTCCATGGAGTAAGATGCACGGCCTTTGGTCAGAGAACGCAATTGAGTTGCGTATCCGAACATTTCTGACAACGGAACCTCAGCATGAATCACAACGCCAGTAACGTTAGATTCTTGACCACGCAGCATACCACGACGGCGGCTCAGGTCACCGATGACGTCACCAGTGTTCTCTTCTGGAGTTTCTACTTCAACCTTCATGATTGGTTCAAGCAGAACTGGTTTCGCTTTCTTAAAGCCATCTTTGAAGGCGATAGAAGCGGCCAATTTAAACGCCAGCTCAGAGGAGTCAACGTCATGGTAAGAACCGAAGTGCAGACGCACGCCCAGATCAACTACCGGATAGCCAGCCAGTGGACCAGATTTCAGCTGTTCCTGAATACCTTTATCAACGGCAGGGATGTATTCACCAGG
Organism: Hafnia sp. HMSC23F03; assembly: GCF_001816025.1. Taxonomy (NCBI): domain Bacteria; kingdom Pseudomonadati; phylum Pseudomonadota; class Gammaproteobacteria; order Enterobacterales; family Hafniaceae; genus Hafnia; species Hafnia sp. HMSC23F03. The sequence goes on along the minus strand of NZ_KV824196.1, from coordinate 109,206 downwards.
AATTACACCACCCTTGATGTCGTTGATGAACTCGTAACCTTTCGGATTTGAGCCCGGCTCCAGTGGGTACATGTCGATAACAACATGACCGTACTGACCACGACCACCAGACTGCTTGGCGTGTTTACCTTCGATATCGGTAACTTTCGCGCGAATCGCTTCACGGTAAGCAACCTGAGGTTTACCGACGTTCGCTTCAACGTTGAATTCGCGTTTCATACGGTCAACGATGATGTCGAGGTGCAGCTCACCCATACCTGCAATGATGGTCTGGTTGGATTCTTCATCAGTCCATACGCGGAATGACGGGTCTTCTTTAGCCAGACGGCCCAGAGCCAGACCCATTTTTTCTTGGTCAGCTTTGGTTTTCGGTTCTACTGCGATAGAAATTACCGGTTCTGGGAATTCCATACGCTCCAGAATGATTGGCGCATCAGGGTCACACAGAGTGTCACCAGTAGTTACGTCTTTCAGACCGATAGCAGCAGCGATGTCGCCTGCGCGAACTTCTTTGATCTCTTCACGTTTGTTAGCGTGCATCTGAACGATACGACCAAAACGCTCACGTGCAGATTTCACGGAGTTCAGTACGGTATCGCCGGAGTTAACCACACCGGAGTAAACGCGGAAGAAGGTCAGGTTACCAACAAACGGGTCGGTTGCGATTTTGAATGCCAAAGCAGCAAACGGCTCATCATCGTTAGCATGACGCTCAGCTGGAGTATCTTTACCGTCGTCCAGCATACCGTTGATCGCAGGTACGTCGATTGGGGATGGCAGGTAATCAATTACCGCATCCAGCATCGCCTGAACACCTTTGTTCTTGAACGCAGAACCACAAGTTACCAGAATGATTTCGTTGTTCAGAACACGCTGACGCAGAGCTTTCTTGATCTCTTCTTCAGTCAGTTCTTCACCACCCAGGTATTTTTCCATCAGCTCTTCAGAAGCTTCTGCTGCTGATTCGATCAGGTTCTGGTGCCATTCTTCAGCCAGATCGGCCATATCAGCAGGGATATCTTCGTATTCGAAGGTAACGCCCTGATCGGCATCGTTCCAGTTGATAGCTTTCATTTTCACCAGGTCAACAACACCGGTGAAACCTTCTTCAGCACCAATCGCCAACTGAAGCGGAACAGGGTTCGCGCCCAGACGGGTTTTGATCTGACCAACAACTTTCAGGAAGTTAGCACCCATACGGTCCATTTTGTTAACGAACGCGATGCGTGGAACTTTATATTTGTTCGCCTGACGCCATACGGTTTCAGACTGAGGCTGAACACCACCAACGGCGCAGTAAACCATTACCGCACCATCAAGAACACGCATGGAACGTTCTACTTCGATAGTGAAGTCAACGTGCCCTGGGGTGTCGATGATGTTTACACGGTGTGGTTCAAACTGCTTAGCCATGCCAGACCAGAATGCAGTGGTCGCAGCAGAGGTAATGGTAATACCACGTTCCTGTTCCTGTTCCATCCAGTCCATGGTGGCTGCGCCGTCATGAACTTCACCGATTTTATGGTTTACACCGGTGTAGAAAAGGATACGTTCGGTAGTAGTTGTCTTACCGGCGTCGATGTGTGCGCTGATACCGATATTACGGTAACGGGCAATGGGTGTTGTACGAGCCATTTGATTCCTCTATTCCTAGGACGTTCAAGTTAAGTTACCCATAGCGGGCGGCTTGCTTGAAGCGCCCGCTTGGTGACTAACACTATGAAGGTATTACCAACGATAGTGAGCGAACGCCTTGTTGGCTTCAGCCATACGGTGAACGTCTTCACGTTTCTTAACTGCAGTACCTTTGTTCTCTGCAGCATCAGAAAGTTCGTTCGCCAGGCGAAGAGCCATGGATTTATCACCGCGTTTACGAGCAGCTTCAACGATCCAACGCATTGCCAGAGCATTACGACGAACCGGACGGACTTCTACTGGTACCTGATAAGTAGAACCACCAACACGACGAGATTTAACCTCGACAGCTGGGCGGACGTTGTCCAGGGCTACTTCAAAAGCTTCCAGTTCGCTTTTACCAGAACGCTGAGCCAGGGTCTCCAGCGCGGTATATACGATTGCTTCTGCGGTAGATTTTTTACCATCTACCATCAGGATGTTTACAAATTTAGCCAGCAGTTCTGATCCGAACTTAGGATCCGGCAGAATTTTACGCTGACCAATGACGCGACGACGTGGCATGGAAATACTCCGTTGTTAATTCAGGGTTGTCCAAAACTCTATAGTTCGAGTTTGACATTAAAGTTAAAACGTTTGGCCTTACTTAACGGAGAACCATTAAGCCTTTGGCTTCTTCACGCCGTATTTGGAACGTGATTGCTTACGGTCTTTAACGCCGGAGCAGTCAAGCGCACCACGAACGGTGTGGTAACGAACACCTGGCAAGTCTTTTACACGACCGCCACGGATCAGGATCACGCTGTGTTCCTGCAGGTTATGACCTTCACCGCCGATGTAGGAGGTAACTTCAAAACCGTTAGTCAAACGCACACGGCAAACTTTACGCAGTGCGGAGTTTGGTTTTTTAGGAGTGGTGGTATATACGCGAGTACATACGCCACGTTTCTGCGGGCAAGCTTCCAGCGCAGGAACGTTGCTTTTAGCAACCTTCATGGAGCGTGGTTTGCGTACCAGCTGATTAATTGTTGCCATTAATAGCTCCTGGTATTTGCTTCGTTTTTTGCTTCGTAAACAAGTGTGATAAATCTCCCCATAAAGCCATGGGCAAAATATGAGGACGCAGAATTTTATGGCTGCCCAGTATAGGTGTCAAGAAATATACAAGATCGCGTCTTCACCAAGATAACTGTTGCGGGTGTTTAACACTCAGCTCAACGAACTGATTATAGTCTAGGAGCACGATATTGGATGAAATTCGAGCACTCAAACCGCGAGCAATAACATCGGCCTTCAGCGCATATAGGGATGTGGAGGCAGAAATGAGCTTTTCAAGGGAGTGGGTATTTACCAACCCACACAGAACACCATCCTGTAGCAACAAGATCGCATCATTATTACCCGCTATAGCGCAAAGAGTTGTCAGATCTGCTGCAGTAGGTGACTTTGCCAGCGTATGTAACATGTAAAACTTCTCCAGCGGCTAGAAGGTTAGCACAACATCGCGTTGTTCAAGATTTTGTCGAATCTGTGCCGCAGTTCTCACCTGAACGTCAATAATCCAGCGTTCAAACCCCAGCAAACCTCTTTCTTCTAGAGATTCTGAACAGAGATAGACCTCTTCGATATCGTAAAGTGACATGACACCAAAGGTTGCCACATAGTCACGACAAAGAATTTCAGCCGGTTTTTGATCGGGCAACAGTTGGAATACACCATCGCCCACAAAAAACACCTGAATATCTTCGCTAAAAGCAGAGGCCGCTAACAGCGCGTCTAATCCTTCTCGCCCTGAACTTGTCGTATGCGGAGGTTGAGTAAACACAAAGGCTAAACGTTTCATCCCATCCCCTTAAAACTGCATGATGCGATCGCAGGTTAACGCGGCTTCAGCCAACGCGCCTAGACCACTTAATACGAAACCATCCTGCAGATTAGAGGCTGGTAACCCAAGCTGGGTCGCTTCATCATGCGATACCACGCCGCGGCGCAAAGCCGCCGCGACACAAACATTTAGCACCACGCCATGTTCTTGCGCCAGACTCTGCCATCCACGAACCAGATCAAACTCATCGCTTGCCGGTGAGGTCAGTTGGTTTGCGTTACTTACGCCCTCACGGTAGAAGAACACGCTAGCTAAGTGATGTCCGCTGGCAATAACCGCCTGTGCAAATTGGTAAGCACTACTGGCCGCTTGAGTGCCGTAGGCTGGACCGGTCACAAACAGAGAATAGCTCAGCATTAGCGATCGCTACCCTGTAGGTCACCGCTTTTAAATTGGCGAATATACAAATACACGGTGTGCTTAGAGATGTTGAGACGATCCGCAACCTGATTAATGGCATCTTTGATATCAAAGATCCCTTTCTCATGCAGATTCAGCACAATCTGACGATTTTTGGCGTTGTTAGACACCGAACGATCGGCGTTAACCTCTTCGATAGTGAACTCCAGCGTTTGTGCCACCAGATCATCAACAGAAGAAGCAAAGTTAACTGATGACGCCACGTCCTGCGAAGCTTTCGGAATGAAGGTTTCCATGATCTGAGAAAAAGGCACATCCAGATTCATGTTGATACACAGCAAACCGATCACTCGCTGATCTTTATTGCGAATCGCAATCGTCACCGACTTCATTAACACGCCACTTTTGGCGCGAGTAAAGTACGCCTTTGATACGCTGCTATCTTCGCCCGCCATATCGTGCAACATGCGAAGCGCTAAGTCGGTAATCGGTGAACCAATTTTTCTCCCAGTATGCTCACCGTTAGCAATTCGCACTGCTGAACACTTCAAATCCTCAAGCGAGTGCAAAACAATTTCACAATGGGAACCAATGAGCATCGCAAGACCGTCAACAACAGCCTCATATGATTTCAGAATTTCATGATCGGTCTGGCTGAACGGACGCTCATCCAGTAAGTCTAGCTCGCTGGTGTCACCAGGCATAAGCGTATTGGACATTGAAGACAACCCCCACGGAGGATTTAGCTACGCACCCATCAATGGATGCAGATTCAAGAAAACGTGCTATTTAAAAAATAAAGTTTAGCAAAACTGCCCTATTTAAATCCTTGTAGCCGGCGGGGTAAAAGATTTTTTTATCATCCTGCGGCAAAAAACAAAAAAGCCGTGGAATAATCCACGGCTTTTTCCAATCATTCAAGGCAATTACTTACCGGCTTTTGCTTCTGCTTTTGCTTTTGCTTCGGCTTTCGCAGCTTCTACATCAGCTTTAGGTGCGGCTTTAACATCCAGCAGTTCTACGTCGAATACCAGAGTAGAGTTTGCAGGAATGCCTGGGACACCTGTTTTACCGTAAGCCAATTCTGGTGGGATAACCAGTTTGATCTTGCCGCCTTTCTTGATGTGTTTCAGGCCTTCGGTCCAGCCAGGGATAACACCATCAAGACGGAAAGAAAGTGGCTCACCACGGCTATATGAGTTATCAAACTCGGTGCCGTCGGTCAAAGTCCCTTTGTAGTTAACCACAACGGTATCGCTGTCTTTTGGTTCAGCGCCAGTACCTTCTTTATCAACCTGATACATCAGGCCAGTTTTCGTGGTCTTAACGTTTTTCTCTTTAGCAAATGCGTCACGGAATTTTTTACCTGCATCCGCATTAGCTTTGGCATCCTGTTCCATCTTAGCTTGTGCAGACGCTTTTACACGTGCCTCAAAGCCTTGCAGAGTACCTTCGATTTCTTGGTCGGTCAGCTTGCTCTTGCCAGCAAACGCATCCTGAACACCGGCGATCAACTGGTCTTTATCCAGTTTGATACCCAGTTTCTCTTGCTCTTTCAGGGAGTTCTCCATATAACGACCCAGAGAAGCGCCTAACGCGTATGCAGCCTGCTGATCGTCATTCTTGAATTTGCTGTTGGTCGCCGTAGGTGCAGCGTCCGTTGCTTTGGCAGCGTCAGCAGCGAAAGCTGATGCGTTCAGGGCCAGAGCCATTGTTGTTGCCAGCACGGTAACTTTAAAAAAAGATTTCATCCATTTCTCCAAACTTTAAGGCAAGTGACCTTAAATAACGATGAGCTAAATGTAGTGGGTTACTATAGCGGTCTGTCGACTCATAAAACAATCACTAAGCGCGCCAGTCTGATAAATTCAGACTACGTTGCCTGCAAAAAGTTTCATTCTCTTTCCCAATCAACAAGCGTAACGCGCAATTCGTCTGCGTTATGAGTAAAATAACGAGAATGAGGTGAAATTTCACCTATGAAATTGTGAACGGAAACTACACCGTTATAAGAGGAAATATTATGCAACCATCGGCTTTGGATCGCGAAGAGCTTGAATCCAGATTTGAAATGCTCGAGAGCCGACTGGCTTTTCAGGAAATGACCATCGAAGAGCTGAACCAGACGGTTATCGCCCTGCAGTTAGAAATGAACAAATATCGCGAGCAGATGCACTTATTGGTAGATAAACTCAAAGCAGCACAGCCATCAATGATGGCTCATCCGTCAGAAGAAACGCCCCCACCTCATTACTAACTGGCGAATCTTCACGACAAAAAAAGCGGCCAAGGCCGCTTTTTTCCATTCTGCATCTAATCTACAGAATTAATGGCAGCCGCAACCACCGTTGCCTTTGCCATTACCACCGCAGCAACCGCCTTCTTCGCCATGGTCGTGACCGTGATCGTGGCCATGACCACCGCAGCAGCCTTCACCGTGCTCGTGGTGGTGATCGTGCTCGCCGTGTACGTGGCCGTGCTCCAGCTCTTCAGCTGTTGCTTCACGAATAGCGATAACTTCAACGTGGAAGTTCAAGTTCTGGCCTGCCAGCATGTGGTTACCATCAACAACAACGTGGTCGTCGTCAACTTCGGTAATTTCTACTGGTACTGGACCCTGATCGGTTTCAGCCAAGAAACGCATGCCAACCTGCAGTTCGTCAACGCCCATGAAAACGTCTTTTGGTACACGCTGCACCAAGTTTTCATCGTAGTTACCGTAAGCGTCATTTGCGCCAACGTGAACATCAAAGCTATCGCCTTCAGCGTGACCTTCCAGAGCGGCTTCCAGACCAGAGATCAGGGAGCCATGGCCGTGCAGATAATCCAACGGTGCACTCACCGGAGACTCATCAACTAAAACACCGTCTTCTGTACGTACCTGATAGGCCAAGCTGACCACCAGGTCTTTTGCTACTTTCATGATATCTCCTAGCGTTGGAAACTAAATTGGCGCAGATTGTAGCGGAATTTTGCGCCACTGTACCCACAAGGATAAAAAATCCCTACAGGAAACGCCACCCTTGCCGCTTATTCTGGCTTAAAAATACCGATCATTTGATTATTGTGCTGCACATGCTCGCTCACATCCGCCTCTGGTTGGCTCAATTGGTGTCCACACTTAACGCATTCTGCATGCTCAATATTATTCTCACGCCAAACCACGAGTGTATCTTGTGCTTTACAGGCTGGGCATGTTGCCCCTGCAATAAATCTCTTTTTCATTTTGTTACCTTATTGATTCGATATCATCACAGATCTTCTTCGTCCCAGTCATTCATCTGCCGCCGCTCATGCTGCATCTCGCGCTGAAAAATATCTTCTAGCTCGCGTCTAGCCTCTTTCACGCGTGAAATTTGGGTAACATCCCCCTGATGATGAGGCATGAGTTCACGCAGCATTCGCATATCTAGACGCCGAAAATGCTGCTGAGCCCGATGTGCCTGATGTGGATGCATACCTAATTCCATCAATGCTTTACGCCCTAATTCTAACGCACTAGAAAATGTCTCACGGCTAAATTGATTCACTCCCGCCATCAGCAGCTCATGTGCTTCAACACGACCACGCGCACGCGCTAGGATTTTTAAATGCGGAAAATGTTGCTGGCACAGATGCACCACCGCCAACGTATCCTCGGGTTCATTACAGGTGATAACAATAGCTTCGGCCTTTTCTGCGCCAGCCGCACGCAATAGCTCAAGTTCAGTCGCATCGCCGTAATAAACCTTATATCCGTAGCGACGCATCATACTGACCGCGCTCACATCACGTTCCAGAACCGTAATGCGCATTTTGTTTGCCATCAGCAAACGCCCAATCACCTGACCAAAACGCCCAAACCCAACGATAATGACCTGAGGATCGTCATCTTCCACGAAAGGTGCTTCTTCGTTTTCGTCTGACGGGTTATAGCGTTTTTCCAATATCCTATCGACCAACTGCATCAGCAGAGGCGTCGTCACCATAGATAACGTGACGATCACCAGCAACAGAGCCATCTGATCGCCCTGCAGCAGTTTTTGGGTACTGGCGGCGGAGAACAACACAAATGCAAATTCACCGCCTTGGCTAAGCACCGCAGCAAACTGCATACGCACAGAGCGGCGAATCCCCGCAATACGTGCCAATAGATATAACACGCCCCCTTTCACCACGACTAAGATAGCCACGCCCATCAATACTTCTGGCAAATGGGTATATAAAACACCCAGATTTAGCGCCATGCCCACAGAGATAAAAAATAATCCCAGCAATAGGCCCTTAAATGGCTCAATGGCGATCTCCAGTTCGTGCTGAAATTCGCTTTCTGCCAGCAGAACGCCCGCAATGAACGTCCCCATCGCCATAGACACCCCGAGCGCATCCATAAACATGGCAGAGCCCAGCACCACCAACAGCGCCGCAGCGGTAAATATCTCACGGACACCGGTCGCAGCGATGTAGCGGAAGATCGGGCGCAGCAAATAGCGGCCGCCGATCAACATTCCTAACAACGCACCAACCTTCATCGCGATAAACGCCCAGTCAGTGTCTTTGTTACTAGAGCCCACCAGCACAGGAATTAGCGCTAACGCAGGGATGACAGCCATGTCCTGAAACAACAGAACCGAGAAACCGAGTTGCCCGCCCTCATTGCGGTTCATGCCCTTTTCTCGCATCATCTGCAAGGCCATCGCCGTTGAAGACATGGCTAACCCAATCCCACCGATCACGGCAGCCTGCCAAGAAAAATCGGTCAGTAGCAGTAATCCGCCTAAAATGGCGGCAGTGAGCAATACCTGCCCAGCTCCGACACCAAAAATAGAACGTCTCAGCGACCAAAGTTTGCTCGGATTCAGTTCCAACCCAATAATAAACAACAGGAATACAACGCCAAGCTCCGAAAAATGCAGAATTTCATCCACATCTCGAATAAAGCCTAGCCCCCAAGGGCCAATCGCAATCCCTGCAATCAAAAAGCCAAGTACCGTGCCAATGCCAATCCGCCGAGCAATCGGCACGGCTACCACTGCCGCAAACAAAAACAGCAGTATCGCTGGTAAGAGTGAGCCCTCTTCAGTCATAAGCTACCGCCTCCAGCTAATGGTGATTCCAGCCATTGCCCATAAGCTTTGGCATGACTCTGTAATACATCCGGTTTTAAACGACGCGCCCAATACACCACCATCGGTGGCATCCAATGCATATGACACATCCCCGCAGTGAGCTCGAATGGGCGCAAAACCTCATCCATGGTGTACCGGTTATAGCCACCCATTTGGTATGCCCCTTCTGGTTCGCCGGTAGTCACCACGCTGCGCCAATACTTTCCACGCAGAGCGTTTCCCCCCACGCCACTGGCAAAACCACGCGTCAGCACGCGATCGAGCCACTCTTTGAGTAAAGCAGGACAGCTATAGGTATATAAAGGGTGTTGAAAAACAATGACCTGATGTTCACGCAACAACTGCTGCTCATGGTGAATATCAATAAAAAAATCAGGATAGTGCGCGTAGAGATCGTGCACTGTGACATGTTCCAATTGTTGTGCCGGCTGCAGTAGAACTCGATTCGCAACCGAGTCCTGTGATTCCGGATGGGCATACAGCAGCAATACTTTCGGTGGCTGCGACATCTATTCCCCTCCCCAAAGCGTCGTCATCGGTGAGCATTTCAGCTACCATGCAGCGCTAAGATTAAAATTAATAGTGTGCGTGTTCTGAATACTCATTATTGTTCACGCTAAAACAACGACAATTTAACACATTATCAATAGACGGCGCTTTATGATTGTTTTCTCATCGCTACAAATTCGACGCGGTACGCGCGTTCTGCTGGACAATGCCAGTGCTACGGTTAACCCCGGCCAAAAGGTTGGTCTGGTGGGTAAAAATGGCTGTGGGAAATCAACGCTGCTGTCGCTGTTAAAAGGTGAAATGACTGCCGACGCAGGCAGCTTCAATTTCCCTGGCAACTGGGCGTTAGCGTGGGTAAACCAGGAAACTCCAGCCTTAGACATTCCGGCATTAGAGTATGTCCTCGACGGCGATCGTGAGTTTCGCCAGCTCGAGGCCGAGCTTAATGACGCCAATGAACGTAACGATGGCAATGCCATTGCGCTCATTCACGGAAAACTCGATGCCATTCAGGCATGGACCATTCGCTCGCGCGCATCCAGCCTGTTACATGGTTTAGGTTTTAGTCAAAGCCAGCTTGAAGAACCGGTAAAATCATTCTCTGGTGGTTGGCGAATGCGCCTCAACCTCGCTCAGGCGCTGATTTGCCGCTCAGACCTGCTGCTGCTCGACGAACCAACTAACCACCTTGATTTAGATGCGGTTATCTGGCTAGAGCGTTGGTTAAAAAGCTACACCGGCACCTTGATTCTGATATCGCATGACCGTGATTTCCTCGATCCTATCGTGGATAAAATTCTACACATTGAACAAGAGCAGCTGTTTGAATACACCGGCAACTACTCATCGTTTGAACAGCAGCGTGCGACTAAGCTGTCACAGCAACAGTCAATGTATGAAAGCCAACAGCAGCGCGTTGCGCATCTGCAAAGCTATATCGATCGCTTTAAAGCCAAAGCGTCGAAGGCAAAACAGGCACAGAGCCGCGTTAAAATGCTGGAGCGTATGGAGCTAATTGCCCCTGCACACGTCGACAACCCATTCCATTTCAGCTTCCGTGAACCAGAAAGTTTGCCAAATCCGTTGCTGCGGATGGAAAAAGTCAGTGCTGGATATGGTGACAAAACCATTCTTGATTCGATCAAATTGAATTTGGTTCCCGGCTCACGCATTGGCTTGTTAGGCCGCAACGGCGCAGGTAAATCTACGCTGATTAAGTTATTGGCAGGAGAGCTTGCGCCACAGAAGGGTGAAATCGGCTTAGCCAAAGGTGTGAAGCTGGGCTACTTCGCACAGCATCAGTTGGAATATTTGCGTGCTGACGAGTCTCCGCTACAGCACCTCACTCGTATCGCCCCACGTGAAACTGAACAACAATTACGTGACTATCTCGGAGGTTTCGGCTTCCGTGGTGATAAAGTGACCGAGCATACGGCTCGTTTCTCCGGAGGCGAGAAAGCTCGTTTAGTGCTCGCACTGGTCGTTTGGCAACGTCCTAACCTACTGCTGCTCGACGAACCCACCAACCACCTCGATTTGGACATGCGTCAGGCATTGACCGAAGCACTGATTGATTTCGAAGGTGCACTGGTTGTCGTCTCCCATGACCGTCACTTATTGCGTTCGACTACAGACGATCTGTATCTGGTTCACGATGGTCAGGTCGAACCGTTTGCTGGCGATCTAGAAGATTACCAGCAGTGGATGATCGATCTTCAACGCCAACAGGCACAGCAAGATTCGAACAAGGCTGAAGGTGAAACCAGCGGTAACAGCGCTCAGGCGCGTAAAGATCAAAAACGTCGCGCCGCCGAGTTCCGTACTCAAACCCAGCCCATCCGCAAACACATCATGAAGATGGAACAGCAGATGGAAAAGCTGAGCGCACAGTTGGCGACGCTGGAAGAAAAACTGGCCGATAGTGGTCTGTATGACATCAGTCGCAAAGCAGAGCTCACTGAGTGCTTACAGCAACAAAACCAAACCAAAGCCGCGCTAGAAGAAGCCGAAATGGAATGGTTGGATGGTCAGGAAAAATTGGAAGCCATGACGCTGGCCTTCGAAGCAGAAAACGACTAAGCCTCGCAGCCAAGAGGTTTTTTCTCCCCCGCGCTCACTTCAACGCTGAGCGCGGGTCTACTCAATAAGCCATCCCACTAGCCACGATAAAACGGTTTATCGCCGAGAATCGTTGCACGATGCATAATCCGACGCTGAGGCAAATAGTCAGCGTTAGCATAGTGCTGAGTCACACGGTTATCCCAAATCGCAATATCGTCTTGCTGCCAGCGCCAGCGAACCTGAAACTCCGGCTTGGTCGCATGGCGGAACAAGAACTGCAATAAGGCTTCGCCTTCTTGTTGGGGTATCCCGACCAATCGTGTGGTAAAGCCTTCATTCACGAATAGCGCCTGACGCCCGCTAACGGGATGAGTTCGCACCACCGGATGCAACAACGGCGGATGCTGGCGTTTGGCCTGCAGCCAACGCTGATGCTCTTCTTCTGAACGCAAATGTTTATGCTCGGGAAACGACTTTTCAAAATCGTGCTCAGCCTGTAGCCCACTCAATAACACTTTCAATTGAGGTGAAAGCGCCTCATAGGCCGCAATACCACTCGACCACAGTGTATCGCCTCCCACTTCAGGTAAACGCTTGGCGGCCAGAATGGCGCCCAAAGGCGGATTCTCAATGAAGGTAACGTCGGTATGCCAGTTATCATTATCTGGCGGATTGTCATTGTGAGTATCCAGCTCAATGATCTCCTCCACGCCCGCCGCATGCGGATAAACAGGATGAATATGCAAATCACCAAACCGTGACGCCAACTCACGTTGCTGCAACGGCGTTATCACTTGTTCACGCGCAAACAGCACCTGATGTTTCAACAACGCGTGATACAGCTGTTCAAACTGGGCGTCACTCAGTGGACGAGAGAGATTGATATTACTCACCACGGCACCAATGGCAGGGCTCAGCGGCTGAATAGTTAAACGTTCGTTCATTTTTTTACTCCATGCCACGGGGTTAAGCGGCGCTGCAAAGCTCGCAAGCCCAGCTCCAATGCAAAGGCAATAAACGCGATAACGCTAATGCCAGCAATAACCACATCAGTCGCTAAAAATTCACCTGCGGACTGAATCATAAATCCTAAACCACGCGTAGCGGCAATCAGCTCAGCGGCCACCAGCGTCGACCAACCAACGCCAAGACCAATGCGTAAGCCGGTTAAAATTTCAGGTAAGGCGTTTGGTAGCACCACGTACCACAGCACCTGCCAACGGCTTGCCCCTAGCGCCTGAGCAGCACGCACTCTCACCTGCTCCACACTGCGTACGCCAGCAGCAGCCGCTAGCGTTACCGGGGCAAAAATGGCCAGATAAATGAGCAGAATTTTGGACGTTTCACCAATGCCAAACCAGATAATCATCAGTGGCAGATAAGCTAACGGCGGCACTGGACGATAAATTTCAATAATGGGGTCAAGAATTCCGCGCACCGTGGGATTCAATCCCATGGCAATGCCGACCGGTACACCAATCACCACCGCCGCCAGCAGCGCTATCAGAATACGGCTTAGACTAGCGGCCAGATGCTGGCCTAGCGTCGCGTCCATAAAGCCTTGGGTACTGATACTGACCAACTGTTTCAACACCTGCTGCGGCGCGGGTAAAAACAGCGGGCTGATGAGGTGCAGCGCCGTAACCGCCCACCATACGGCCAAAATCACCAGCAGCGTGAAAGCGCTGACAACAACGTTAGAGGGAACTCTAACTTTCCCCCCTCGAGACACAGCAACTTTACTGGCTACCTCTCGGGTATCGTTTTTTAGCGTGGAGTGAATACTCATAGCCATGCCTCCTGAGCGTGTGGAGTTCGATGTTCAAAAACACGCGACAGCACATATTCACGACGTTCAATAAACGCCGGATCGGATTTAATGGCTCGGCACGGTTCTCCATCCGCATAACGCTGGCCAAAATTCAGCGCCAAACGTTCGACGATCCGTCCGGGTCCCGGTGACAACAGGATCAGCTCGGAGGCTAAAAAAACCGCTTCTTCGATATCGTGCGTAATCAGTAAAATCTGTTTGCCCGTCTTGCGCCACACACCTAGCAATAACTCCTGCATCTGTTCACGGGTAAAAGCATCCAACGCACCAAAAGGTTCATCCAGCAACAACAGCTGTGGATCTGCTGCCAACGCGCGCGCAATGCCGACACGCTGACGCATCCCGCCTGAAAGGTGCCAGATAAAGTGACGTTCGTAGCCTTCCAACCCCACCCATCGCAGCATGCGTAAAGCAATCGACGTGCGCTCCTCGCGCGCCACGCCCTGTAGCTGTAAACCAAACGCGACGTTGGCTAACACATTTCGCCACGGCAGTAGCCCTTCATTCTGGAATACCACGCCGCGTTCCGCGCTGGATCCAGAGACGTTACGTCCAGATAAGCTAATGGAACCGGCATCCGGCTGACTAAACCCCGCCACCAAATTCAGCAGGGTCGTTTTTCCACATCCAGAAGGCCCGAGAACCACCACCAATTGTCCGCTCGCAATCTGTAGTGAGATGTCATCGAGAACCTTTTTTCCGTCATAGGACGCACTGAGATGATTCACTGACAGCATGAAATGCTCCTTATGACTGAGGTTCAGCCTGTACCTGCTTCACAAACTGATTATTAACAAAACTACGATAGTCTTTAGCCACCTGAGGGATTTTGCCCTGCTGCTGTAAGAACACGGCGGTGTCATGAATGGCTTTATCAACCGGTTGCCCCAGCTCACTCACCTGCTCTGCAACAGGCAGGTAGCGATTTCCCTTAACCAGCCCCGGCACTTGTTCCTGCGGCACGCCGCTCAGCTTGGCGAGCTTATCGATGTTTTGACTCTCTTTAAGCCATTGGTCTGGCTCCGCCAAATAAGCTTTCTGTGCGGCCAGCGTCGTGCGAGCAAATGCCGTTACGACATCAGGATGTTGCTGAGCAAAATCCTTACGTACAACCCAAACGTCCAGCGTTGGCGCGCCCCATTGACCTACCTGCTCAGAATCCGTTAATACGCTGCCCGTTTTCGCTAGCTCGTTAACCGCAGGTGCCCAAACGTATGCGCCATCGATATCACCACGCTGCCACGCTGCGGCTATCGCCGGTGGCTGAAGATTCAGAATAGTGAGTTGATCGGGTTTAATCCCCCAATGTTTCAGTGCGGCCAACAAGCTGTAGTGAGTGGTCGAAACAAACGGTACGGCAATGCGTTTGCCAATGAGATCCTGTGGAGACTTAATCTCTTTTTTCACCACCAGCGCTTCCGAGTTTCCTAGCTGCGAGGCTAGCAGGAAAACTTCTATCTGCAGCCCTTGGCTAACAGCAGCCGCCAGCGGGCTGGAACCAATATTGCCAATCTGCACATCACCGGAGGCTAACGCTTTTACCACGCTGGAACCGCTATCAAACTTGCGCCAATCCACATTGGCTCCAGAGGCTTTGGCAAACGCGTTATCTGCCTGTGCTACTTTCGCAGGCTCAGCCGACGTCTGATAGGCCACGGTGACATCCAACGCGTAGGCACTCGTTGCCGCCAACGTCAGTGAAAGAAACGCCGCAACGCCGCGTAAAGAAAAGGTTTTGCTCATCATCATATGCTCCGCTCATTTTTCTGTATCTGGAGCAATATGCCCCGCGCTAAACACAGTTGTAGCCGAGCCTGATTTAGCAAAGAAGGAATAAAAAAATATTCTTTATTCCAAATAGCGATAATTGAGTTTTCTCGTTCTGGGGACTAACGTGAACGCCGAGGAAGGAAATAAGACTGAAATGGATGAGCCTCCGGCATAACCGGAGACGCCAGGTTTAGTGCCAGATTAATAACACACAGGCCGCCGTCAGCAAGCCCATTGAGATATTAAAGGTAAACCAAGCACGGCGGCTATTGAGCAAACGGCCAATCACGGTGCCAAAACCAAGCCAGATAATGCCGGAGACCAAATTCACCATAACCATCGCAATGCTGATAGCAATAATAGAATGGTTATAGCCGGAGCCAGCTAAGCTGAAACTCGCCACGGCGCCCAATCCCATCAGCCATGCTTTGGGATTTAAAAACTGGAGTAGCCAACCTTGATACCAGTTAACTGGCTTGTTAACTTTTACGGCATTAGGATCGAGTTTTTCATAGCTTGAGCTCGCGATCTTCCATGCGATATACAGAAGATAGGCACTACCCAGTATTTTAAGCGCGGTATGCAGCGCAGGATAAACCAGCAGCAGGCTCCCTACGCCAAAAGCCACCAACAGCAACAACGATTGCATTCCCAGCATGATGCCAAGCATCAGCGGAATCGATCGCATAAAACCGAAATTGGCGCCAGATGACGTCAATAACATATTATTTGGGCCAGGAGTAATCGCCGCCACCCATAAAAACCCCAGCATCGAAAGAAATAATCCAAGCTCCATCTACTGAAAACTCCCCACCCTTAATGATGTTTGTCGTGACCTTGAAGCTATCAGTGTGATATTGATCGCACAAGAAAGATGACATGAAAATTAATCACCTTATGAATAATCAGTTCTCACCCATGCGCGGGATCAGCAATCCGCACCTGCAAACTATTTTGCCCAGATTATTTCGCCGCAAGGTGTTATTACAGCCTCATTGGCAACGCTTAGCCTTGCCCGACGGGGATTTTATCGATCTGGCCTGGAGCGAACCACCGGAGCAGGCTCAACATAAGCCGCGCGTGGTTCTGTTTCACGGTTTAGAAGGCAGTTTCTATAGCCCTTACGCGCACGGCCTGCTGCATGCTTGGAAAGAAGCGGGCTGGCTGGGTGTGGTGATGCATTTTCGCGGGTGCAGCGGCGAGCCCAATAAAATGAACCGTATCTATCATTCTGGTGAAACAGAAGATGCGCGATTCTTTCTCAACTGGCTACGCGAAACTCACGGAGCAGCACCTACCGCGGCCGTCGGCGTTTCGCTCGGCGGTAATATGCTGGCCTATTATTTGGGTCAGGAAGGTGCCAACGCCACGCTGGATGCAGCCGTGGTTGTTTCAGCCCCACTGATGCTTGAACCTTGCTCATATCGATTAGAACAGGGCTTTTCACGCGTCTACCAAAACTATCTCCTTGGGCAACTCAAGCAAAATGCTCAGCGCAAATTAGAGCGTTACCCGAATACATTACCACTCGATCTAAAAGCGCTAAAAAACCTGAAACGCATTCGCGATTTTGACGACGTCATCACCTCTCGCATTCACGGCTTTGATAACGCAACCGACTATTATCGCCGCTGTAGTGCGTTACCTTTACTCCCTAGAATAACCGTGCCGCTGTTGATCATTCATGCCAAAGACGATCCGTTTATGACACCAGAAGTGATCCCTCGGCCTGAAGATTTACCGTCTAATATTGAATATCAGCTTACCGAATTTGGTGGACACGTTGGCTTCATCAGCGGCAGTTTTAAAAAGCCTCAGATGTGGCTCGAGCAACGTATCCCTGCTTGGTTAGCCCCACATTTGGAGAAAACACAGTGATTATCCCTTGGGAGAATCTAGCAACGGATACGTTGGATAGTCTGATCGAGTCTTTTGTGCTGCGAGAAGGCACTGATTACGGTGTACACGAGAAATCGCTGACGCAAAAAGTTGAAGATGTCCGCCGCCAGCTAAAGAATGGCGAAGCTGTTTTGGTGTGGTCAGAGCTGCATGAAACGGTCAATATCATGCCGAAAGGGCAGTTCCGTGACACCCCAGAAGAGTATGAATAGACTCTAGGTATAAGCCTCAGTAAAGCCAATAAAATAATAAGTATAGGCATCCAAACATTATGCTTAATTTGTGGTCTAAGAACCTCACTTTACGCAATAAGGAGAATCATGGATGTCTCTGCTCACAGCACATCATAGCAAGACTCAAGTCTCGCTCTCTGACCTACCGCTCAAAACGCGCATCGTCATTGTTTTAGTCTGTCTCATTCAAGGATGTTTGCTTTATTTATGTAACCACTTCAGCGATCGCGAGTGGATGATCCCCCATAGTTCAGCGCTGCTTTACACACAAGTTTTATCGGGCTCTCTGCCCCTGATCTTCGTGCTGTCTGTGAATACTCTACGAGACAAAATATTGTGGAAAGCTCTGCTGGCCTATACCGTTATATTCGTGGCTATGACCACTTGGGTAAAATGGAATGATGCAGGAGTAAAAGATTACGGCAGTCTAATCGGAACGTTTTATCTCGCGTTATGCCTTATGGTGTTTGTTACCCTTCCGTGGTTACAGGCACGAATAAATAATCCTAGCTCTCCCATCGACTACTCTGAGCTGCACGGCTATATATGGAAAAACACCATTACCGTGGTGCTAACCTTGCTGGTTTCGGGTTTGATGTGGGGGATCTTGTCGCTGGGAGCTGGTCTATTCAAACTGATTGGCATCGATTTTTTTTATGAGCTCTTTTTCCAACATGAAATATTCATGTACCTTGCTAACGGTCTGATTGTTGCCATTGGCGTTCTCATTAGCCGCACCCACCCAAAATTAATCATTACCGTACGTAACCTTTTATCCCTGACGGTAAAAGGCCTACTACCTTTGCTGTCGTTTTTCGCTCTGATTTTTATCTTCAGCCTTCCGTTTACCGGTATCGATGCGCTAACCGATAAATGGTCGTCTGCAACCACATTGCTAACCACCATGTCTCTACTGTTAGCCCTGCTGGTCAATGCGATATATTTGAGTTCTGATGGCGTAGATAAGAAACCGTATCCAAATTTAATCCGCTATATCATCAACGGTTCGCTGCTTGTTTTGCCGATCTACGCGATACTGTCCACTTATTATTTGGGCCAGCGCATCGTGCAATATGGCTGGACTCCCGATCGACTCAGGGCTTCAGTCATTGTCGGCCTCTCTCTATGCTTAACCCTTGCCTATGCCAGCGCTGTGGTTCGCAAAAATAACATTTGGCTGCACTCGCTCGGTAGTATCAACAAAAAAATAATGTGGCTGATCGCTGTGGCTGTGGTGCTGTGCAACTCTCCGATCATCGATCCTTACCGCATTAGCGTGAACGACCAAATGAATCGATATTCCACAGGAAAGGTATCTCCTGATGATTTAGATCTCTTCATGCTACGTTTTGACAGCGGCCGCAGGGGCAACGATGCGCTACAGGCGCTACGATCTGATGTCAAATTTGTCAGCGACCCACGTCGTAAACTCAAGCTGGAGAAAACGATAATACAAACCACTCGTTGGGGATCCTATGGCGATGATGATAAAAAACCCTATGCGGCGTTTACACCAGAAATAGCACGCAAGAATATTCAGCTGGCAGCCGGAACACCTTCACCAGAATCAACGTGGTGGGAATCTTTACCAAAAGATATCAGCCGAGGAAATAATATTAGCGAATGCTATTTGATGGCTAACGCTTGTGTTGTCACAACATTAGATCTGAATAATGATGGAAATAAAGAGCCTATACTGTGCAATTTCAGCGCTCCCAAAGAGCCTTTCTGCCAAATTTATGTTCAACGAGCAGGGAAATGGCACGTTGTCAGCCGCATCAACTTTGATGATGATGTGACTAAAGACAAGTTGGATAGCACTAAAATCAAAGATGCCATTCTTAATGGTCAGTTAAAAGCCGTGCCAAAAGAGTGGAGCGATATCCAAATTCAGGATACAACCGTAGATGTAAGTTATTACAATTTACGATAAACCGTAGCCCCCCAACCACCGGAGCCGTGTTAATTATGTCAGCGAAACACCCGATCATTGCCGTGACCGGCTCCAGTGGAGCCGGCACCACCACCACCAGCGTAGCCTTCCGCAAGATCTTTCAACAGTTCCATTTGAAAGCCGCTGAGTTGGAAGGCGATAGTTTCCACCGGTATACCCGCCCAGAAATGGACGCTGCAATTCGAAAAGCCCGCGAGCAAGGGCGTCATATCAGCTATTTCGGCCCCGAGGCCAATGATTTCTCTTTTCTCGAACAAAGCTTTATCGAATATGGTCAGCATGGTCGTGGGCGCTCACGTAAGTATCTGCATACCTACGATGAAGCCGTTCCCTACAATCAGGTTCCCGGCACATTCACGCCGTGGGAACCGTTGCCAGAGCCGACTGATGTTTTATTCTATGAGGGATTACACGGCGGAGTCGTCACGCAGCAGCACAATGTGGCCCAGCATGTCGATTTACTGGTCGGCGTAGTGCCTATCGTTAACCTAGAGTGGATTCAAAAACTGGTGCGCGATACCGGTGAGCGCGGCCATTCACGCGAAGCCGTGATGGATTCCGTTGTTCGCTCCATGGAAGACTACATCGGCTACATTACCCCCCAGTTTTCCCGCACGCATATCAACTTCCAGCGCGTACCAACGGTTGATACCTCTAACCCTTTTGCAGCTAAAGCGATCCCTTCGTCAGATGAAAGTTTCGTGGTGATCCATTTCCAAGGGTTAGACAATATTGATTTCCCCTATCTACTCGCGATGCTGCAAGGATCGTTTATCTCGCATATCAACACGTTAGTGGTTCCGGGAGGGAAAATGGGGTTAGCAATGGAACTGATCATGACACCGTTGGTGCAGCGTCTTATCGAAGGTAAGAAAATCGAATAACAACGTGTTACGTGATATCAGGCACCTTGGAACAAGACCACCGGTGCCTGATGAAGTGAATCAAATTACTCAACCACGATAGTTTCAAAACTATGGGTAATGTTAACGGCTTGACCCAACATCAACGCAACAGAGCAGTATTTTTCCGCAGAAAGCGCAACGGCGCGCTCAACGGCTTTATCCGTAAGGCCTTTGCCCGTGACAATAAAATGCAGATTAATGTGAGTAAACAAGCGCGGAGCTTCCTCGCGACGTTCAGACGTCAATTTGACTTCACAATCGCGCACGTCCAATCGCCCTTTCTGTAAAATGGAAACGACGTCAATGGCGCTGCAACCACCTGCTGACATCAATACCATTTCCATTGGACTTGGCGCTTTATCACCAGCGTTTCCGTCCATAAGAATCTGATGTCCTGAAGCCGATTCGCCCAGAAAAGTCATTCCTTCAATCCATTTCACTCGTGCCTGCATGTTGATCGCCCCTTTGGTTAAATTCTGTCATCAGACTACGCTTTCTGTAAAAAACAGGCAATCCGAGGCCTCACTTCTGATGCTGAAGCGAGACAACACGAGACACCTGAACAAAGCTGTGCTACAAACTATGCCGAAATGGATCTTTATGGATTGAAACGGGTATAGATCAATAACTCTAGGAAACAATTACCTTAGCCTATTACTCTATATCTCGATTATGCAGTGCTATAACAAGTTAATAAGCAAAGCCCCGTGCCACAATAAGCACACTGTCTGGATCAGTATCCCGATATTAGGGCCGCGATAACAACAGAGGATAATAGCGAATGGTTCTCGGCAAACCGCAAACAGACCCGACTCTTGAATGGTTCTTGTCTCATTGCCATATCCACAAGTATCCGTCCAAAAGTACCCTGATCCACCAAGGCGAGAAGGCGGAAACCCTGTACTACATCGTTAAGGGCTCCGTTGCAGTATTGATTAAAGATGAAGAAGGTAAAGAAATGATCCTTTCCTATCTTAATCAGGGCGACTTCATTGGTGAACTGGGCTTATTTGAGGAAGGACAAGAACGTAGCGCTTGGGTTCGTGCAAAAACAGCCTGCGAAGTTGCTGAAATTTCTTACAAGAAATTCCGCCAGCTGATTCAGGTTAACCCAGATATTCTGATGCGCCTTTCTGCTCAGATGGCTAGCCGCTTACAGGTTACCTCTGAAAAGGTGGGCAACCTTGCGTTCTTAGACGTGACTGGCCGTATCGCACAGACGCTGCTGAATCTGGCAAAACAGCCAGATGCCATGACTCATCCAGATGGTATGCAGATCAAGATTACTCGTCAGGAAATTGGCCAGATCGTTGGCTGTTCCCGTGAAACCGTTGGTCGAATTCTGAAGATGCTGGAAGATCAAAATCTGATCTCCGCGCACGGAAAAACCATCGTCGTTTACGGCACTCGCTGATAAATGATGCCCGTGTAGCATCGCTGCACGGGTTTCTTTCGTTATGTGGCGGCGGTTTATCTACCACCCAGAAGTCAACTATGCACTGCGTCAAACGCTGGTGCTGTGCCTCCCTGTTTTATTTGGCCTACTGACCGGCAATCTCCAGCTTGGTCTAATGTTTTCTTTGGTGCCTGCCTGCTGCAATATTGCAGGGCTCGATACCCCTCATAAGCGCTTCATCAAACGCTTAATCGTTGGCGGCAGCCTATTCGCGTTTTCCAGTTTCTTATTACAACAATGCCTGCTATGGCAAATTCCTCTGCCGCTTATCATGCTTGGGCTTGCGTTACTGCTCGGCGTTAACGGTGAGATCAGCCCCCTACACGCAAGGCTTCTTCCCGCAGCACTCGTCGCGTCGATATTTACGCTAAGTATGGCTGGAACAGTTCCCATCTGGCACGGGCCACTTCTGTATATCGTCGGCACCATCTGGTATGGCGCCTTTACTTGGTTCTGGTTTCTCTTATGGAAAGGGCAACCGATCCGCGAAAATCTCAGCCAGCTCTACACGCAACTTGGCGACTATATGGACGCCAAATATAGCTTGCTGACTCAGCATATCGATCCAGAAACGGCCTTGCCGCCGCTGTTACAGCGCCAGCAAAAAGTGATGGACTTAATTACCCAGCTCTACCAGCAAATGCACATGTTATCTCTGGTGCATAATCCTGAGTACAAACGTCTACTGCGCTATTTTCAAGTTGCATTGGACCTTCAGGAACATATTACCGTTAGCTTATCTCAGCCCGATGAAGTGCAAAGTCTAGTCGCCAAAAGTCAGGCTGAAGCTATTTTGCGCCGCAACGCTCAAGTCATATCAGAGCGGCTCAGAACGGTGGCTGGCGATATTCTGTATCACCGCTATCCCAAACATTTTTCAATGGATAACGAGCTAGCCGCGCTGGAAAAACTGGCTAATCAGCACCCAGACAACCCCGTTGGAAAGTTTTGCTATTACCATTTTAGCCGCGTGGCTCGGTTGCTGGTTCGTCAGCGTCCTCTCTATCAGCGCAATCTAATGTCTACACAGCAGCGCCTTCCTTTCTGGCCTGCATTACGCGCCTATCTCTCATTTAAATCCGTAGCGCTACGTAATGCAGCACGTTTGGGCATTACTCTCGCTGCAGGCAGTAGTTTGGGGATGCTATTCCATCTGCCAAAACCCTACTGGGTTTTGCTCACGACCATGTTGGTCATTCAAAATGGCTATAATGCGACGCGTGTAAGGATCCAACACCGTGCGCTAGGAACGTTTATCGGACTGATTATTGCTGCGGGATTACTACAGTTAGACCTACCGTTAAATGTCACCTTAACCTGCATGCTGGTGATCACTATTGCAGCCTATTTAGTACTACGTAAAAACTACGGGCTGGCGGTGATTGGTTTCACCGTGACTGCCGTTTATACCCTACAGCTTTTGCAGCTCAATGGGCTCCATTTCTTGGTTCCAAGGCTGATTGATACCGTACTCGGCTGTATTCTCGCCTTCGCGAGTACCATCTGGCTGTGGCCACAATGGCAAAGTGGTCTACTGCGCAAAAATGCTCATCAGGCATTAGAAGCCTATCAAGATGAGCTTCGCCTACTGCTCTCTCCTGAACCTAAAGCAACCGATTTAGCCTATGCCCGCATGAAGGTCAATCAGGCACATAATGCCGTATTCACCTCGCTAAACCAGGCGATGCAGGAGCCAGGGTTTGATTCCCGCTACCTAACAGACATGCGTCTGTGGATCACTCACAGCCAGTTTATCGTGGAACATCTTAACGCAATGACAATCCTCGCCCGCGATCACTACATGCTGACTGAAAACCTAGCGCAAGACTATTTGCAACGCTGTGAAATCGCCCTACAGCTCTGTCAACAGCGCTTAGAACACGATGGTCCAACCCTGAGCAATAACGCCGCCGTCTTCCAATCTGATGAGCAGGAAACCAGTGGAATGCCCGTAACCCAGATTGAAGTTCATCTACGCCGTATCATTGCGCACCTGCGTGCCATGCATACCATTTCATCGATAGCCTGGCGGCAACGACCGCATCATGGGATTTGGATGAGCCGTCGATTAAGGGATTAAATCTCTACCGTTTTTTTCAAGAAATGGCGTATATTCTTCTTCACGCCAAGATAAAACGCCAACTCATTGATGAACATACAATTTTCACTGCTAATATCATTTCAAATAATACTTATTGTTTCTCTTCTGCTATTCAGAAAATACCCGCTAATACATATCGTGTTCACTACGCTTTCCGTCATTTCAGTCATGCCACTCGCGTATTTCATTGGCACATTTTCGCAAGGGTTAAGTTCCAACCTTTGCTACTCCTACATGATTGCTGATTTAGCCACCACCTCTACATTGGCGATCCAATCCAACAACAGCGCAACTCAACAAAAATATATCGATGGCCTTAAATCCATTCCAAACTATGGATATGAATCCAACTGCAATGATATGACGGCAGCGGTAAAGCGTTTGTCTCAATCTGTAAAAGACGCCAAATAAACAATCAATTACCCCATGAGTTAAATGTCTTACACCGCTCCCGTACAGCCAAGCATTACGACTTTTTGGCGATCACCGCCCCAATCGCTTTTTCTAATCGCATCATACCTTCATGGATATCCGCAAACTCCACGACGAGTGATGGAGCAAAGCGCAAAATATCAGGGCCCGCATTCAGCAGCATGAGACCTTCAGCGGCGGCGGCGTGCAGAATATCGCGTGCTTTGCCATGATATTCGGGGCTCAGTTCAGCGCCCAGTAACAACCCCATACCACGTACCTGCGTAAAGACATTGTACTTAGCATTCAAGTTCGCCAGCGCCTCGACAAACAACGAGTGACGTTCTTCAATACCAGCCATAACCTCTGGAGTATTAATCACGTCCAGCGCTGCCTCTGCTACCGCGCAGGCCAAAGGGTTACCACCGTAGGTGGTACCATGCGTTCCCACATGCATCGCGCTGGCAATTTCATTCGTCGTCAGCATGGCGCTAATCGGAAAACCGCCGCCCAAAGCTTTAGCGGTAGTCAGAATATCCGGCGTCACGCCATAATGCATATAAGTAAACAGCTTGCCGGTACGCCCCATTCCACTTTGCACTTCGTCAAATACCAACAGCGCCTGATGGCGATCGCACAGCTCGCGCACACCTTTAAGGAAGCTTTCAGTCGCAGGCATTACCCCACCTTCGCCCTGAACCGGTTCTAAAACAACGGCACAGGTATGATCGTCGATAACGGCTTTCACCGCGTCGAGATCGTTGAAAGGTACATGAACAATATCCGCAGGTTTCGGGCCAAAACCGTCAGAATATTTAGGCTGCCCGCCGACAGAAACGGTAAACAACGTGCGGCCATGAAACGCGTGGTGGAACGCAATAATCTTGGATTTGTATGGGCTGATTTTGCTCGATGCGTAGTAACGCGCCAATTTAAACGCCGCTTCGTTGGCTTCCGCACCGGAGTTGGCAAAGAAAACACGCTCCGCAAAAGTGGCATCAATCAGCTTCTGTGCCAAACGCAGCGCGGGTTCGTTGGTGAAAACATTGCTAACATGCCACAGCTTTTCGCCCTGCTCATGTAAAGCTGCCACCAATGCCGGATGACAATGCCCTAGCGCCGTTACAGCAATACCACCCGCAAAATCCACATACTCTCGCCCCTGTTGATCCCACACTCGGCTTCCCTTTCCGCGCACAGGAACAAAATCTGCCGGTGCATAGATAGGCAACATTACTTTTTCAAATGTGTCTCTTGCGACTGCCTGCTGCTTCGCCATTACGCAACCATCCTTTTTACATTGCCAGAAAATCCCACTCACAATGAGTGAAAATATAATCATAAAATATGCATAATAAATCAAAAAATGGCAACCGTATTTTCTCTTGGGTTTTCTCCGAATCCCACGTTTGGCAACGACGCTAAAGTTGAGACTAAGATACAGCGTGCTTATACTTTGAACTTGGAAGTTACATTCCGCCTCTTTATTTAAGGACTGACCATGAGCGCTCCGCTTACCATTGCCAAGAATCAAAAAGTCACGCTGCATCTCCTTCCCGCTCTGGCAAACCGCCATGGGCTGATTACCGGTGCAACAGGCACGGGTAAAACCGTGACGCTGCAAAAAATGGCGGAGCAGTTTTCTCGCATTGGCGTTCCCGTCTTTTTAGCCGACGTAAAGGGTGATTTATCCGGTATCGCAGCGGCAGGAACGCTTTCAGAAAAGTTACAGAAAAGATTAGATGCCTTGCAGGTAGCCGACTGGTCACCGCAGGCCTGTCCGGTGGTTCCTTGGGATATTTTTGCCGAGAAAGGTCATCCTATTCGCGCAACAGTATCAGACCTTGGGCCACTGCTGCTTTCCCGCCTACTCGATCTCAACGACGTACAGTCCGGTGTGCTACAGCTGGTGTTCAAGATTGCCGATGACAACAATCTGCTGCTGCTCGACATGAAAGATCTCCGCGCCGTGGTGCAATTCGTGGGGGATAATGCCAAACAGTTCACCACTGAGTACGGCAACATTTCTACTGCGTCCATTGGCGCTATTCAGCGCGGTTTGCTCACGCTAGACCAGCAGGGCGCTAACCATTTCTTTGGCGAGCCGATGCTGGATATTAACGATCTGATGCGTTGCGACGCCAATGGTATGGGCGTTATCAATCTCCTCGCCGCCGATAAGTTAATTAATCAGCCTAAACTCTATTCCGTGTTTCTCCTGTGGCTGCTCGCCGAATTATTTGAACAGCTTCCAGAAGTGGGTGACGTTGCTCAGCCAAAACTGGTGTTCTTCTTCGATGAAGCTCATCTGCTGTTTAACGACGCGCCTGCGGCGCTGCTCGACAAAATTGAACAAGTCGTTCGTTTGATTCGCTCCAAAGGCGTAGGGATTTACTTCGTCACCCAAAATCCTCTGGATATTCCCGATAATGTACTGGGTCAGTTGGGTAACCGCGTGCAGCACGCGTTGCGTGCTTTCACACCTCGTGACCAAAAAGCGGTTAAAGCAGCCGCTCAAACCCTGCGCGCCAACCCTGAATTCAGCACCGAAGTGGCCATCACCGAGCTCGGTGTGGGTGAAGCGCTGGTGTCTTTTTTGGATGAAGGTGGGCGTCCAACCATCGTTGAACGAGCGATGGTCATCGCTCCGGAATCTCGCATGGGGCCATTAACCGCCGATGAGCTAAATCATGCGATCAATCACTCTCCACTTTATGGCCGCTACGATGAAGCCATCGATCGCGAGTCCGCTTATGAAAAAATTACTCAACAAGGCTTTAGCACTGTCGATAGCGGTGATGAAAAAGCCAGCGCCGACGACGTGAAAAAACCAGAAGCCAGCGCACAAGAAGGCGGCGGATTGATGGGAAGTCTGAATGAAATTTTGTTCGGCACTACCGGCCCACGCGGGGGTAAAAAAGATGGTGTGGTGCAAACCGCAGCTAAAAGCATGGCTCGTCAGGTCGGTAGTTCACTAGGACGCCAAATTCTACGCGGTGTTTTAGGTTCGATTATGGGTGGACGCAAATAGCGCTATAACCATTCTTAATGGTGCCCCTCTTACTTGTGCCCCGCATGATTTATCATCGGGGCATCTAATGTTTTTACTGCGCAAAGCGAACCCCTGATGCTGTTATTGATCGATAATTACGACTCTTTTACCTATAACCTCTATCAATATTTTTGTGAGCTCAAGGCAGACGTTGTGGTGCGCCGCAATGATGAGCTAACGCTTGATCTCATTGAATCCCTAGCGCCTTCACATCTGGTGGTATCGCCAGGGCCCTGTACACCCGATGAAGCCGGTATCTCTTTAGCTGCGATACAACATTTTGCAGGCAAGATACCTCTGCTCGGTGTCTGCTTAGGGCATCAGGCATTGGGGCAGGTATTTGGAGCCAAGGTTGTTCGTGCTCGTCAGGTCATGCATGGTAAAACCTGTGCGATTCGCCATACCAACAGTGGTGTGTTCCATGGTCTCAATAATCCACTCACGGTGACCCGCTATCATTCCTTGATTCTGGAAAAAGAAACGCTGCCTGACTGTCTGGAAATTACCGCATGGAGCGAAAACAACGGCGAACAAGATGAAATTATGGGCGTACGCCATCGCACCCTAGACGTTGAGGGCGTGCAGTTTCATCCAGAGAGTATTTTGAGTGAACAGGGACATGAGCTACTACAGAACTTTTTACGGCGCTAAACCATCGTCGGCGTAACATCGTTCACTTAAGTTCGATTTTAGGGGGAGCACACCGATGGGGTCGTAGCGGCGTAAGCCGCCTGAGCGCCCCGCGGTGTGGTAGACCAGTGTATCTCGATCTCTTAAACGAACGGCGTTAGCCGTCCGCGAGAGTTTTAGAAACTATGGCAGAACTTTCACCGAAGTAATGACAATCGGCTTTGAAGGTACATTCTGGTATGGACCGACATTCTCAGTGCGCACCTGAGCGATTTTATCCACAATATCCATTCCCTTCGTCACTTTACCAAATACCGCGTAACCAAAATCGCGTTGGCCGTGATCCAAGAAAGCGTTATCCGCAACGTTAATAAAGAACTGGCTAGTCGCGCTGTCTTTTTCTGCGGTACGCGCCATCGCAATGGTGCCACGCAGATTACGTAAACCATTATCAGCTTCGTTCTTAATTGGCGCATTCGTGGTTTTTTGCTGCATATCGGCAGTGAAACCGCCGCCCTGCACCATAAAGCCAGGGATCACACGGTGGAAAATCGTGTTGTTGTAATACCCGCTGTTCACATAGTCGAGGAAGTTCTTCACCGACACCGGCGCTTTTTGACTATCTAACTCAATCTCAATATTGCCAGCAGTCGTAGACAGTAAAACATGGCTATTGGCAGCCAGAGCGGCCGGAGCCAATACCGTCAGCGAAAATAGCGCGGCTAGGGTGACTAATACTCTTTTGAACATGACACATCCTTTCTCAACGGGCTTTTTCAAAGCAGGTGAACAACAAAATAACCTCACAATTCTAATTAGGCCTAGCCCTATTAGCTACCCATTTACTCACATTTACTTAACGATGGGATAAGTCCGATAAAAAGCCGACTTTCAGCGCTAACCTCCGTAAATATTTGGGATTACGATCACAGTTCCATCTTGGCTAGTTTATTCCATCGTTAATTTTTGCGAACCATCTCCCAAACCGTTTGAGGAAAGTTGCTAGTCTTAAATGCAAATGAGAGCGCTCTCATTTAACAATTACAACAAATAACTCTCTTTAATTAATCTGATTTGTGAGGCGGGTGATGAAAAAAATCTTACTGTGCTGTGCAGCTGGAATGTCCACCAGCATGCTCGTTCAACGAATGAATACCGAAGCAACCAAACGCGCCATTGAAGTTGATATTCAAGCCGTTCCCGCCGCTGAGTTCGAACAGCGTATCCAAGATGCCGATGTCGTACTGCTTGGCCCACAGGTGAAGTATGAACTGGCGCGCTTTAGCGCTATCGCCCAGCCTTTTGGCAAGCCCGTTGCCGTCATCGATATGATGGACTACGGCATGCTGCGCGGCGACAAAGTGCTCGATAAGGCGCTGGCGCTAATCGCATAACGATTTCTTATTTGGGTCTTATTCCCCCTGTCAGCGTTATCTTCACCTTGTGGAGTCACTGCTATGAGTTTCTATGCTTCATTGATGCGCGTGGTTGAAAGCCACATCGCCCCTCTCGCGGGGAAAATCGGTAGTCAGCGGCACATCATCGCTATCCGCGACGGCTTTATTTCAGCCATGCCCTTCCTGATTATCGGCAGTATCATGTTGATTATCGCCAACCCGCCGTTTGATGCACAAACCACCTCTTCGTTTGGACAAGCATGGCTCTCCTTCGCCAAAGCGCACTGGGACACTATCACCATGCCTTTCTTCATGACGATGGGGCTAATGAGCGTGTTTGTTACGGTAGGCACTGCATATAGTCTGGCAAAATCTTATGGGATTGACGGTCTCACCGCGGCACTGTTAGCGCTAATGGCATTCCTGCTGGCAGCGGCTCCTCAGCTTGAAAACAAAATGGCGCTCGACTACCTCGGTGGCCAAGGGGTTTTCACCGCTCTCATTTGTGCGATCTGGTCCGTTGAACTGATCCGCTTACTGAAAAAATACAACATCACGATTCGTATGCCGGAACAGGTTCCACCGGCGATAGCCCGCTCCTTTGAGCTACTCTATCCGGTCGTCGGTATTTTGCTCACGGTCTATCCGGTTAGCTTGTTTATGCAGAGCGAATTCAACTTGCTGCTGCCCGCCGCCGTGATGCAAGTTTTCCAGCCGCTAATCGCCGTCGGTGACACGCTTCCTGCCATCTTGCTAGCACTGCTGATTGCCAACCTGCTGTGGTTTGCAGGAATTCATGGCGACAACATTGTTACCGGCCTGCTTAACCCGATTTTTATGGCCAATATTGCCGCCAACGCTGCGTTAATGACCCACGGAATGGAAACAACTCAAATACTCACCGCACCTTATTGGTCATTTTATGTCTGTATTGGCGGTTCCGGCTCTACCTTAGTTCTCGCAATCCTTTACCTACGCAGCCGTTCTATTCATCTGCGAACCATCGGCAAACTTAGCGTAGTGCCGGCCATCTTCAATATTAACGAACCGTTGCTGTTTGGCTCTCCTGTGGTAATGAACCCGACGCTGTTTATCCCATTGATCGTCGTTCCTATGGTCAACGCTATTTTGGCCTATGTAGCGCTGCATTTAGATCTCGTACAAAAAATGGTGGCAATAGCCCCATGGACAGCTCCCGCGCCGCTCGGCGCGATGATCTCCGCCGCTTGGGATTACAAAGCGCTGATTCTGGTCTTAGTGCTGATGGTTATCGATATCCTGATTTGGTACCCGTTCTTTAAAGTCTATGAAAAACAGCTACTCGCTCAAGAAAATGAGCAAGCCCAAGAAATGGCCGCTGCCGCTGAAACTCAGCCGCAACCTTAAACCGATTTGAAAGATGTATCGGAGGAATTATGGATTTTGAACAAACGATTATGGAGCTGTTGGTTCATTCAGGCAGCGCTCGTAGCAGTGCATTGATGGCACTTCAACGCGCCAGAGCCGGAGATTTTGTGGGTGCTCAAGAAATGATGGATGAGTCCAGAGCGGCTACGCGTGAAGCACACGGCATCCAGACGACGCTGATTGGCATGGATGAGGGCTGTGGAAAATTACAAATTAATCTGATTACCGTGCACGCACAGGATCATCTGATGAATGCCATGGTCATTCAGGATCTGGCGGGAGATATGATCGAACTGTATCGCCGACTGCCCGCAGAGTCTGTTATGCAGGTTCAAGAGGAGAGTCTCGCATGATCCCGATAAAAATTGCCATTATTGGCGGCGGTAGCAGTTACACCCCAGAACTGGTGGAAGGCATCATTCAGCGTTCAGAACACATCCCGCTGTCTGAACTTGCCTTAGTAGACGTAGAAGCTGGCCATCACAAAGTGGATATCATTGCCGATTTGACCCGCCGGATGCTGGCACGCAATGGTCTTGAGCACGTAAAAGTCACCGTACATTTTTCGCCTGACGATGCCATCCGCGGCGCAAGTTTTGTATTAACTCAACTGCGTGTGGGGCAGCTTCCCGCTCGTGCCGCCGATGAACGCCTCGGTTTGAAATTTGGTTTGATTGGGCAGGAAACCACCGGTGTTGGTGGCTTTGCCAAAGCGCTGCGCACTATCCCCGTGATGTTGAATATCGCTCGTAAAGTTGAGCAGTTAGCGCCCGATGCGTGGATTATCAACTTTACCAATCCGGCAGGAATAGTCACCGAAGCCGTTTCGCGCTACACCAAAGCCAAAATCATCGGCCTGTGCAACGTGCCGGTCACCATGCACCATATGATCGCAAAAATGTTACAGCGCCCTTATCAAGACGTCCAACTACGCTTTGCTGGATTGAATCATATGGTGTGGGTACATCAGGTCACCGCAGACGGACAAGACCAAACACAGCGAGTGATCGACATGTTGTGCGATGGCGCGGCACTAACCATGAACAACATAAAAGAAGAACCTTGGCCGCCGGAATTCCTGCGCGCACTGGGGGCGATCCCTTGCCCTTACCATCGTTATTTCTATCAAACACGCTCAATGTTGAAGGATGAAATGGCTGAAGCCAGCGAAGGTGGAACCCGCGCTGAACAGGTGATGAAAGTCGAGAAAGAACTGTTTGAGCTGTATGCCGATCCGCATTTAGATCACAAGCCAGAGCAGCTCAGCTTCCGCGGAGGCTCTTTCTATTCAGAGGTCGCACTGGAACTGATCTGCGCCATCCACAACAATCTTGGCACCCGTCTGGTCGTTAACACACCAAACCGCGGGGCGATCCGCGATCTTCCTGATGATGCTGTGATTGAAACTGACTGTATTGTGGATGCTCAAGGTGCTCATCCGTTGGCCTTTGGTTCTCTTCCCGTCTCAATGGTTGGACTCACTCAAGAAGTGAAATCATTTGAGCGCTTAACCATTGAAGCCGCAGTACACGGCGACAGAAAATCTGCGCTTCTGGCACTAGTCACTAACCCACTCATTGGCGATGCCGCACTCGCGTCACCTTTATTAGATGAAGTGCTGGCGGTTAACAAAGAATATCTGCCACAATTTAGTTGATGGGCAAGCAAACCCCAGCAGCGTTGCTGGGGTATAAACCTAGCTCGCCGACGTGCTAGAGCGGCCAGCAATGTTGGACTGAAAACGGCTATACCCTAAATGGTTCGAGTTGCATTAAGGCGGCCAGTGAGAGCTCCCCGATAAACTTACTCTAGTCTGTGATTTGGGTGAGTGAACGCAGTCAACAAAAATGCAACTTAAAGTATGACGGGTACATAAGGAAATTAACCATGACCACTCTTGAAGACGTTGCCGCCCGCGCTGGTGTATCTCGCGCCACGGTTTCACGCGTCGTTAATGGCGACAGTAACGTCAGGGAAAAGACGCGTCTCATGGTTGAAATGGCGATTGCCGAGCTAGGCTATAGCCCTCACCCCGCCGCCAGAGCATTAGCCTCCAGCCAAAGCCAAACATTAGGTTTAGTCACCACGTCCTATCGCGGAGGTTTTTTCGGCGCACTGATGGACAATGTACAAAGTGAAGCCGAAAGCCATCGCAAACAGCTCCTGGTGACTCAGGGGAAAAACAGCGCCGAAAATGAATGGCAGGCAATCCAACGTCTATATAATTTACGCTGCGACGGGTTGATTCTGCATGTCAGAGCACTCAGCGACGAGCAACTGCGCCAGCTAGCACAGCAGGGAAAAGCATTTACAATTCTGGATCGCCTCGTTCCTGGCCTCGAAGATCGCTGTATCGCTTTCGACCATAATCGCGCCAGCCAAATGGCAACTAACAGACTCATCGAACTTGGGCACACCAAAATCGCCTGCATCAGCGGTTCCTCCGCCCGACCGTCCAGTCAACTGCGCCGCCAAGGATTTTTAGATGCGATGCAAGCAGCAGGATTGCTACCCGTTGCCTGTTTGGAAGGTGATTACGATATGCAAAGCGGTTACCAAATGGCCGATAAGCTGCTGCAAAGTCGTCGCCCAACAGCGATTTATTGCTGCAATGAAGAGATGGCGATCGGCGCATTGCTCGCTATCACCGAGCATCGACTCAATATCCCCAATGACATTTCGCTCATCTGTTACGACAGCGGTGAACGTGCAGCCTTCGTACGCCCAGCGCTAACCAGCCTTCATTTCCCAATAACTGATATGGCACGGCATGCCACCGAACGTCTGATCGATCCCAAATGCGCACCAGAAGTCTTTATACCAACGATCATTGATCGTGGTTCGGTGATTGCTCGAAAAGACAGTTTATGAGCGAATAAGACCAATAATTTCTACCCAGATCGCCTTTGTAAGAAACTCATTCATAAAGTTACAGCAAAAAATCGACTTTCATCACAAAAATAGCCTGTAACTATGCTAGGATTCGCCGCCTTGTGGGATCGATTATTCTTGTTTCGACCCCTCGTAAATACTTTCCTATTTCCTCAATACTACTGACACGGGCCTTGCTATGACCAACAGCAACCGCATTCGCCTAACATGGATCAGTTTCTTCTCCTATGCACTTACCGGTGCATTGGTGATTGTCACCGGGATGGTGATGGGCAATATCGCAGAATATTTCAATCTGCCGATTTCCAGCATGAGTAACACTTTTACATTCCTTAATGCTGGTATTTTGGTCTCTATTTTCCTCAATGCATGGTTGATGGAAATCATTCCTCTCAAGCGCCAGCTGATTTTCGGTTTCGTGTTGATGATCTTAGCCGTTGCTGGCTTGATGGTCGGACACAGTTTGGTGATGTTCTCGCTGTGCATGTTTGTACTGGGCGTGGTGAGCGGGATTACGATGTCTATCGGTACCTTCCTCATCACCCATATCTATGAAGGCCGTCAGCGCGGCTCACGCCTGCTGTTCACCGACTCCTTCTTTAGTATGGCGGGGATGGTGTTCCCAATTGTGGCCGCAACCTTACTGGCTAACCATGTTACTTGGTACTGGGTTTATGCCTGCATCGGCGTGTTATATCTGGCGATTTTCGTGTTGACGCTGATGTCTGACTTCCCTGTTTTGGGCAAGAAAAAAGACGATCAAAGCGAGCCTGTCGCTAAAGAGAAGTGGGGCATTGGCGTACTATTCTTGTCGATTGCAGCGCTGTGCTACATCCTTGGCCAATTGGGCTTTATCCAGTGGGTGCCAGAATATGCCAGCAAACACTTTAATATGAGCATCGAAGAAGCGGGCGCGCTAGTGAGCAACTTCTGGACTGCTTATATGGTCGGCATGTGGATCTTCAGCTTCATCCTGCGTTTCTTCGATCTACAACGCATCGTGACCGTTCTAGCGGCGCTTTCTACCGTGATGATGTATCTGTTCGTCACCACTGAGCAAGTTGGCATGCTGAGCATGTACATTCTGGGTCTTGGCTTCGTGAGCAGCGCAATTTATACCACGCTGATTACTCTGGGCTCGCTGCAAACCAAAGTGTCTTCACCAAAACTGGTGAACTTCATTCTGACCTGCGGCACTATCGGTACTATGCTGACCTTCATCGTTACCGGCCCAATCGTTGCAAAAAGCGGTGCTCATGCAGCGCTGGCAACGGCCAATGGTCTGTATCTGGTGGTATTCGTGATGTGTTTACTGCTGGGCTTCGTGACACGTCACCGCCTACATGGCCACAGCACTAAATAATTCAGGCTTATCCTGAAAAAAAACCGGCCAGTAAAATGGCCGGTTTTTTTATTGCCCAAATACTGTGGTTAACGCTTGAAATCCACGGTTTCCGACTGTTCCAAGTGCAACGTCGTTTTCGCGGGCTGAGTGCAAGCAATCACCGCAGCGTTACGTACGGAATAGCGCACGGGAACCTGACGACGTACGGCGTCAAAACCACTATCAGCAGGCAATACAATGAGATTGGCGCTGTTTCCCACTTCGACCCCGTAGTCCTTCAGAGCCAAGGTTTTGGCGCTATGGTGAGTGATCAAATTGATACCGTCATTAATCTGACCGTAACCCATCAGCTGGCACACGTGTAGGCCCATATGCAACACCTGCAGCATATTTGCTGTGCCAAGTGGATACCATGGATCAAATACATCATCATGGCCAAAACAGACGTTAATGCCTGATTCCAACATCTCTTTCACGCGCGTAACGCCACGGCGTTTTGGATAAGTATCGAAGCGCCCCTGCAGATGAATATTCACCAGTGGGTTTGCCACAAAATTAATACCTGACATTTTCAACAAACGGAACAAACGTGAGGTATAGGCGCCGTTATAAGAGTGCATCGCCGTAGTATGGCTTGCCGTAACTCGCGCCCCCATATCTTCACGGTGCGCCAGCGCGGCAACGGTTTCCACAAAGCGAGATTGTTCGTCATCGATTTCGTCACAGTGAACATCAATCAAACGATCATACTTTTTCGCCAAGGCAAAGGTTTTATGCAGAGATTCCACACCGTATTCACGCGTGAATTCAAAGTGCGGAATGGCACCAACGACATCAGCACCCAAACGTAACGCCTCTTCCAGCAGAGCTTCGCCGTTAGGATAAGACATAATCCCTTCCTGCGGAAACGCGACGATTTGCAGATCGACCCACGGAGCAACTTCCTGCTTCACTTCGAGCATCGCTTTAAGCGCCGTTAATGTGGCATCGGAAACGTCAACGTGGGTGCGCACATGCTGAATACCGTTGGCGATTTGCCATTTTAGCGTTTGCCATGCGCGTTGTTTCACATCGTCATGAGTTAAGAGGGCTTTGCGTTCGGCCCAGCGCTCAATACCTTCAAACAGGGTTCCCGACTGGTTCCAGCTTGGCTGCCCAGCGGTTTGGGTCGTATCCAGATGAATATGCGGTTCAACAAATGGCGGTAAAACGAGCCCTTGTTCAGCGTCCAGATTATTTGGCGAAACCGGTAATACGCCAGATTGCGCTTCGATGGCACTTATTTTTCCATCGTGCAAACGAATCTGCCAAAGACCTTCTTTGCCCGGTAACCGAGCATTAATGACCGCCTGAAGTAAGTTATTCGACACCGTTAGCCTCCGCGTTTGTTATTGTTGATACTGCTGTTGTTGCAGTTTTACGATTCAGAATCGGGTTAAGTACCAGATAGCTCAGAGCGCCGCCGAGTACCGCATTCACCGGCACTACGCCTGGTAGCCAATGGCCAGCCGCAATCCCCAATGCTACGGCCAGAATAGCGACCCAGTTGACGCTCATCATACGCGCGGTAGCAAAGTGCTCATAGCGGCGACGATTCATCAAGTAGTCAGCGATAATCACGCCCCCGACGGGAGGAATGGCGGCAGAGAGGAAGGTCAGCCAGCCAACAAAATTGTTATATAGCCACAGGGCACAGAGAGTGCCGATAATACCGTTTATAATCGACAGCGTTTTGCTCGACATGCCGGTAATGTTGGCAAAACCTAAACCTGACGCATACAGCGCATTGTCGTTAGTCGTCCAAATATTCAGCCCCAGCACCACGATAGCAGGCAGCAGCAGGCCTTGGGCAATCATCACGTCAGAAATATCCGCCATGCCCAACGCCGCGGCACCGGCAGCACCAAAGATAAACATCAAAGAGTTGCCGAGGAAAAACGCCACCATCGAAACTAACACCGCCAGCTTGGCGTTACGTCCAAAACGGACAAAGTCAGCGGTTAACGTTCCAGCACTAACAAAAGACCCCACCACTAATGCCAACGCGACGTTGAAATCCAAAGGCTCCGCAGGTACCACCGCTTTCAACGCATCTAAGCCGCCCATTCCGTGTACCGCAAGCCAAACCGAGTAACCGCCAAGGCAAGCAATGGCAGGAACCGCAATCACCGAAAGCACCGTCAGTGCTGAAATGCCAAAGAAAACGGTCACCGTCATCAACAGCCCTGAAACTGCGATTAGCAAATTAATATCGAGCCCTGTCGCCTTCCCAACCGGAATAGCGAACATCGCAACGCCCACACCAAACCAGCCGACCTGAGTTCCTCCCAGCAACAGCGATGGTAGCCATGAGCCTTTAACGCCAAAAGAGAATCGAGCAAGAAGATGTGTGGTTAGGCCGGTTTTAGCGCCGATGTAGCCAAGAATAGAAGTGTAAATACCGAGGAGAAGATTACCGAGGAGTACTGCGAGGAAGAAATCATGATAACTAAGACCGGTTCCGAGAGCGCCTCCGGTCCACATACTGGCGGAAAAGAAGGTTAATCCCAGCATGACGAACGTCAATGCCAATACCCCTTTCCGCGCTGACTGCGGGACGGGCCCCTGACTATAGTTGTTATCTTGCGACACGACATTCCTCCTTTCGCTGTTTTCAGGCCAAAAAATCCGCCGCATTCTATTCCTCTGCACACAAAAAGCAATCGTTTTCGTACAGGGGGTAAGAATTTTATCGATTCCAGCCTGTTTGGCCGATGTGATTTCTCTATTGTTTAAAATTAAAACAAAATGGCATTTCACTTTTTCTGATGCTAATTAGCCATTTCCCTCCATGACTGACTCGTTTCAGCCAAAGTTGCGAAAAATCCGCAACTTAACAAATTTTCAATAAAATCAGGCAACTACCACCTTAGAGGTATATGAGGGGCAAATTGATTTACATCAATAAACACTCACCGCGGAGGATTATGGTAGGCGTAGACTTCTTTCATTTGCAGCAAATTCTGAGGCAAAAATGAGCAAACTAAGACTCGCCATTATCGGTAACGGGATGGTCGGCCATCGCTTCATCGAAGAACTATTAGAAAAAGCTGAACCGAATCAATTTGAGATTACCGTATTCTGTGAAGAACCCCGCGTCGCCTATGACCGCGTTCATCTCTCTTCCTATTTTTCGCATCACACCGCTGAAGAGCTTTCTCTGGTTCGTGAAGGCTTCTATCAAAAACACAACGTGAATGTGCTGGTTGGCGAGCGCGCCATCACCATCAATCGCAGCGAAAAAATCATCTATTCCAACTCAGGTCGTACTATCCACTACGACAAACTGATTATGGCAACCGGATCTTATCCATGGGTTCCGCCAATCAAGGGAAGTGAAGGCCAAGATTGCTTTGTTTACCGAACCATCGAAGACCTTAACGCTATCGAAGCCTGTGCACGCCGTAGCAAACGCGGTGCCGTGGTCGGCGGTGGACTGTTAGGTCTGGAAGCCGCGGGGGCACTGAAAAACCTCGGCGTTGAAACCCATGTTATTGAATTCGCGCCCGTGCTTATGGCCGAGCAGCTCGACCCAATGGGCGGTCAACAACTGCGTGAGAAAATTGAGCGTATGGGCGTGCGCGTTCATACCAGCAAAAACACGCAAGAGATTGTGCATTCAGGCAGCGAAGCTCGTAAAACCATGCGCTTTGCCGACGGCACTGAGCTGGAAATCGACTTTATCGTCTTCTCCACGGGGATTCGCCCACAAGACAAACTGGCACATCAGTGCGGTTTAGCCACCGCCCGTCGCGGCGGGATCGTGATTAACGATCAGTGCCAAACCTCAGATCCCGACGTCTATGCCATCGGTGAATGTGCCTCTTGGAACGATCGCACTTTCGGCTTGGTTGCTCCGGGCTACAAAATGGCTCAGGTCACCGTTGACCATTTGCTGGGTAAAGAAAATGGATTCCATGGCGCAGATATGAGCGCCAAACTGAAACTGTTGGGCGTAGACGTAGGCGGCATCGGTGATGCCCATGGCCGTACCGAAGGCGCACGCAGCTATGTTTATCTGGATGAAAGCCAAGAAATCTATAAACGCATTATCGTCAGCGCTGATAACAAACGCCTGCTCGGCGCCGTTTTAGTCGGAGATACCAGCGACTACGGTAATCTGCTACAGCTCACGCTGAACGACATCGAGCTGCCAGAGCACCCAGACAGCCTCATTTTGCCGGCTCATGCGGGGAAAGGTAAACCGGCTATTGGCGTAGAGTCTCTGCCTGAAACTGCTCAAATCTGTTCTTGCTTCGACGTCAGCAAAGGCGACATCATCAAAGCGGTGAATGCGGGTTGCCATACCGTCGCCGCGATTAAGTCTGCAACAAAAGCGGGCACCGGCTGCGGTGGCTGTATTCCACTCGTTACTCAGGTTTTGAACGCTGAGTTGGCGAAACAAGGTATCGAAGTTAACAACCATCTGTGTGAACACTTTGCCTATTCACGTCAGGAGCTCTATCACCTGATTCGCGTCGAAGAGATCAAATCTTTCAGCGAACTGCTGGCAAAATACGGTAAAGGCTACGGCTGCGAAGTTTGCAAACCTACCGTCGGTTCTCTGTTAGCCTCTTGCTGGAACGACTACGTTCTACAGCCAGACCTCACTCCACTACAAGATACCAACGATAACTTCCTTGCTAACATTCAGAAAGATGGTACTTACTCGGTCATTCCTCGTTCTGCCGGCGGTGAAATTACGCCAGAAGGACTGATGGCGATCGGCGAAATTGCGCGCGAATATAATCTGTATACCAAAATCACGGGCTCGCAGCGTATCGGTATGTTTGGAGCGCAAAAAGACGATCTACCCGCTATCTGGAGCAAACTGATTGAGGCAGGTTTCGAAACCGGTCACGCCTATGCCAAAGCGCTGCGTATGGCGAAAACCTGCGTCGGTAGTACCTGGTGCCGCTATGGCGTTGGCGACAGCGTTGGCTTTGGCGTGGAATTGGAAAACCGCTACAAAGGCATCCGTACTCCGCACAAAATGAAGTTTGGTGTGTCTGGTTGTACGCGTGAGTGTTCCGAAGCACAGGGCAAAGATGTGGGGATTATCGCCACCGAAAACGGCTGGAACCTCTATGTTTGCGGCAACGGCGGGATGAAACCGCGCCATGGCGATCTGCTGGCCGCCGATCTGGATCGTGAAACCCTGATTAAATATCTCGACCGCTTCATGATGTTCTATATCCGCACCGGCGATAAATTGCAGCGAACCTCCGTTTGGCTGGAAAGCTTGGAAGGCGGTATCGACTACCTGCGCTCCGTCATCATTGACGACAAGCTGGGTATGAACGCCCTGTTAGAACAAGAAATGACCCGCCTACGCGAAAAAGTTATCTGCGAGTGGACTGAAACCGTTAACACGCCAGCCGCTCAGGTTCGTTTCGCACACTTTATCAACAGTGACCAACGCGATCCTAATGTCCAAATCGTTCCAGAGCGCGCTCAGCATCGCCCTGCGCGTCCAGATGAACGTATTCCTGTCACCCTGATTGCAACCGAGGAGGCTAACGCATGAGCCAGTGGATCAATGTCTGTCCGTTAAACGACATCCTGCCAGGCACCGGCGTGTGCGCATTAGTCGGAAGTCATCAGGTCGCCGTGTTTCGCCCGTATCAGGATGAACAAGTATTCGCCATCAGCAATATCGATCCGTTTGCCGGTTCAAGCGTGCTATCTCGCGGACTGATTGCCGAGCATCAAGGTGAGTTATGGGTAGCCAGTCCATTGAAAAAGCAGCATTTCCGCTTGGTAGATGGCTATTGTCTTGAGGATGAAACCCACTCGGTTCCGCACTTTAAGACCCGTTTAGTTGATGGGTTTGTGCAGGTGCAGGCGGTGGGTTAGTGAGCGGGGCGGATATCCGGTCAGTGTAAGGTTTCGTACGCCTAAGGCACCGAAATCTACATATGCGCTAGTGCAAGCGTCCGAGCAAGGCGGCTCAATCGCCATTCTGGCTCCTCCGTTCTTTCGCCGACGTCCTGTCGGCGAATCCTAGCCGGACGCCTCCCTTCGGCTGAAGGACAATGTGCTGGAAGCTGTTATTGACGGGCGGTCGAAACCTTACACAGCAACAAAATATCAAGTCACCCTGATTTCAGTTTTCACCAAAATTTTCACCTTTAATCTTTAGCAACTAATGGAAGCCAGTATGTTTACCGACACCATCAATAAATGCGCTACCAATGCAGCACGCATTGTTCGCCTGAACAAAGATAACCCGTTTGGTTTTTGGATTAGCTCTGCGATGGCGGGGGCTTATGTTGGCCTCGGCATCATTCTGATTTTTACACTGGGAAATATGGTCGAGCCCGCATTGCGTCCGCTGTTAATGGGAGCCACTTTTGGTATCGCCCTGACACTAGTCATTATCGCAGGATCTGAGTTGTTTACCGGCCACACGATGTTCCTGACCCTTGGTGTAAAAGCGGGCACTATTAGCAGAAGCCAATGGTTAGCCATCCTGCCGCAAACATGGTTGGGGAACCTTATCGGTTCAATCTTCGTCGCCGTTTTGTATTACTACGGCGGCGGCAACCTACTACCGGTTGACAGCAGCTTGGTTCACACCGCAGCGTTAGCAAAAACAACAGCTCCCGCAGCCGTACTCTTCTTCAAAGGCGCGCTGTGTAACTGGCTGGTTTGCTTGGCAATCTGGATGGCACTTCGCACCGAAGGCGCAGGAAAATTCCTCGCTATCTGGTGGTGTTTACTGGCATTTATCGCATCAGGCTACGAGCACTCAGTTGCCAACATGACCCTTTTTGCCCTATCTTGGCTCGGTAATCACAGCGAATCCTTTACTCTAAGCGGTATTGGACACAATCTGCTGTGGGTGACACTGGGTAATACGTTATCCGGTGCGGTCTTTATGGGTCTCGGTTACTGGTATGCAACACCGCGCGCGCAGCGCCCGGTGGCGAAAGTTTCGGCACAACAGAATCAGACAGCTTAATGATTTTATGGCGCATCGCTTAGGCGATGCGCTTTTTTGCCGAAGCAAATTTCCGTAGTGAGGATTGTTCGATGGACTATTTACCGATTTTTTGTCAGTTGCAACAAAAGGCCTGTCTGCTGGTTGGCGGCGGCGAAGTCGCTGAACGTAAAGCAAGACTGCTGATGGATGCAGGGGCTGATATCACGGTTAATGCCAAAGAGTTCACGCCACAGTTCGACCTATGGGCAAAAGATGGCAAGCTAAAGCAGGCGCACGGTGAGTTCTCCCCTGCTCTACTCGAAGGCGTATGGCTGGTTATCGCAGCGACTGACGATGAGAGTGTCAACGATCTCGTGTTCCAACAGGCCAGCGATCGCCAGATTTTCTGCAACGTGGTCGATGCACCTAAGCGCGCCAGTTTTATCATGCCCTCTATTATCGACCGTTCACCGCTTATGGTTGCCGTTTCATCCGGTGGTAAATCCCCGGTGCTAGCGCGTTTGCTACGTGAAAAACTGGAAGCAATCCTGCCACAGCATTTAGGCCAGCTCGCTCGTTTAGCGGGTGATTTACGCCAGCAGGTGAAAGATAAATTCTCAACCATCACGCTACGTCGCCGTTTTTGGGAGCGTCTCTTTGCGCATGACCGCTTAGCTCAGTCGCTGGCGAATCAGGATGCAGCGATGGTAGACAAACACCTCACCGATCTCTTTGAACAGCCTCTGGAGCAGCGTGGTGAAGTTGTATTGGTGGGGGCAGGCCCCGGTGACGCAGGGCTACTCACGCTAAAGGGTCTACAGCAAATCCAGCAGGCCGACGTAGTCGTTTATGACCGGCTGGTCTCTGAC
This sequence comes from Hafnia sp. HMSC23F03, assembly GCF_001816025.1. NCBI lineage: Bacteria > Pseudomonadati > Pseudomonadota > Gammaproteobacteria > Enterobacterales > Hafniaceae > Hafnia > Hafnia sp. HMSC23F03. Next base: position 66,531 of record NZ_KV824196.1, on the reverse strand, counting down.
GACATTATGAATTTAGTTCGACGCGACGCCGAACGCATTTTCGTCGGCAAACGGGCTGGCTACCACTGCGTACCGCAGGATGAAATTAATCAAATCCTGCTACGCAATGCGCGTAACGGCAAACGCGTAGTTCGCTTAAAAGGTGGAGACCCCTTCATTTTTGGTCGCGGTGGCGAGGAGCTAGAAGTATTAGCAGACGACAGTATCGCGTTTTCCGTTGTCCCTGGGATCACGGCAGCATCAGGCTGTTCAGCCTATAGCGGTATTCCACTCACGCACCGAGATTATGCGCAAAGCGTGCGACTGGTGACTGGACATGCCAAGAAAGACACCTCGCTGGACTGGGCTAATTTAGCCGCCGAAAAACAAACATTAGTGTTTTATATGGGCCTCAATCAGGCCGCTGAAATTCAGGCACAGCTCATCAAGCATGGCATGAGCACATCTATGCCAATCGCCTTGGTTGAAAATGGCACCTCGGTGCAGCAAAAAGTCGTTACCGGTGAACTGTCAGCGCTTGGTGAGTTAGCTCAGCAGGTTGAAAGCCCAAGCCTGATCATTGTCGGCACGGTGGTTTCATTACGTGACAGGCTCAACTGGTTTAGCGCGGCGACGAAAAAGTAGCACTAAACGGTTTACTGAAAGCAACCACTGACAAAACACTATCCCTTCAATTCAAGCCTTGAGGCCGACGCCTCAAGGTTTAGCCCGTTTAAAAACTAAAAACGCATATTATTCATAACAGAAGAAAATCAACTACGCCTTTCCATCCCAGAGTATAAATCTAACTCTTACACAGTAACCTTCGAGATCGGGGTTTTAGCGCACCTTGACCTATAGCGTCAAAATTAACTGGGCAAGCGCTATGATGTCATCCCTTCCCAAGATATCTACGATGCAGGATTTCGTAGATATATTATTAAAGAGATCCGTATAAAAGTAAGTTACATTAACGTAATAATCTCATCAAAATAACCTGATTATGAGAAACAAAATTAATACAATGTGAAAAATACACAATAAACCTGAAATCACAGATTATAAATAACAAATAATAACAATGAATAAATTAATATAACTTCATATATAAATGACATGGGAAATGTAATTAAGCAGGACTAAAAAAAGCATTCTTCCGATTTATCCCACCATTTAAATATCATGCTTGTATGCACAACCACGATAATCTATAGTTTCATACCTATATTTGAGCATTCTGTTTTTTTTAATCAAACATTTGTTTCAGATATTAATACTCCACTATTAATTTCAGTTTAAGATCGGGAATGAAAAATGAATAAATTTATTAAACTCTCCATTGTTGCCGCAGTACTGTCCACGCTGACCGCTTGTACTGGACACATTGATAACAAAGCAAAAAACTGTAGCTACGACTATTTATTCCACCCTGCTATTTCAATCTCTAAAATGATTGGTGGCTGTGGCGACGTTGATTCACAGAAGTAATTCTTAACCTATCAGAGTGGCCACATTAGACATTCATCAAATCTATATTTATGGTTTTATTATTAACCATCGGTGGCCAATCACCAATATTGCTCTTATTCCAAGGGCAATACACCCCAATAAAATAGAGAACATTAAGCCCACAGTTCTCGTATTTTCTGAATAACATCCTATTTCTATTATCAAATAACTTGTTTCAGATTATATTCACATCATAATCGCGAAGCATAAAAAAACCCACCAAGAGGCGGGTTCTGATTATTCATGCGCTTTGAAGCTTACGGCTGAGCAACGAATCCTATCGCATCGTAAACTTTTTTCACGGTTTCCTGCGCACGAGCACGCGCTTTCTGTGCACCGTCACGCATCACCTGCTGTAAGAAGGCTTCATCATTACGGAAACGGTTATAGCGTTCCTGCAATTCAGTTAGCATGCCAGAAACGGCATCAGCAACCGCACCTTTCAGATGACCATACATTTTCCCTTCGAACTCTTGCTCGAGTTCTGGAATGCTTTTGCCGGTCACACCAGATAAAATATCTAGCAGGTTCGACACGCCAGCCTTATTCACCACGTCATAGCGAACAACTGCAGGTTCGTCAGAATCTGTCACCGCGCGTTTAATCTTCTTGATGACTGATTTTGGGTCTTCCAGCAAACCGATCACGTTGTTACGGTTATCGTCAGATTTAGACATCTTTTTGGTTGGTTCCAGCAAGGACATCACACGAGCGCCAGACTTAGGAATAAACGGCTCTGGAACCTTAAAGATATCGCCATACAATGCGTTAAATCGGGCTGCAACATCACGGCTCAATTCTAAATGCTGTTTCTGATCTTCCCCAACCGGTACCTGAGTCGTCTGATACAGCAAGATATCAGCCGCCATCAGTACAGGGTAATCAAAGAGACCTGCGTTGATATTTTCAGCATAGCGCGCAGATTTGTCTTTAAACTGCGTCATACGGCTCAGCTCACCAAAATAGGTGTAGCAGTTAAGCACCCAGCCAAGCTGAGCATGTTCAGGAACATGAGACTGTACGAAGATAGTGCTTTTATCTGGATCAATACCACAGGCCAGATAGAGCGCTAGCGTATCTAACGTTGCTTTACGCAGTTGCTGTGCATCCTGACGCACGGTAATCGCATGCTGGTCAACGATGCAATAAATGCAGTCATACTCATCTTGCATCTGCACCCATTGGCGCAAAGCTCCCATGTAGTTACCAATGGTCAGTTCACCAGATGGCTGTGCGCCACTGAAAACGATGGGCTTACTCATGTCTCGGTTCCTATACGTCTTAGCTTAAAGGGGGTAGCCCGATCAGGGGCAACAACTCAGAAAATTGGTTCAGCACACAGCTTGGCTCGCTACGCTCGATCGGTTCGCCGTAGTTATACCCATAAGTCATCCCAACTGAAGGGCATCCGGCCGCATGTGCAGCCTGAATATCATTACGAGAATCACCCACGAATAGCAACTCACTCGCCAATACACCCGTTTGGGCTAAAACCAAATACAACGGCGCAGGGTGTGGTTTTTTCCTCACCACATCATCGCCGCCGACAATGTGGCTAAAATAGCCATCGATGCCGAGAGAGGCCAATAACGGGCGAACAAAAGGGGTGGGTTTATTCGTGATAACCGCAAGCGGATAGCCTTTATGGGATAAAGCGGCAAGCGTTTCTTTGACCTGAGGATATAGCTGACTGCCGGTTTCAACCGTGCTGGCATAGTAGAAATCAAACGCGGCTCGAGCTCGTTGACACAGCGCATCCGTTGGCTCTTTATCGGCCCAGACTAGCGCTCGATTAACCAACATATCGGCACCGTTGCCGATCCAATTTTTAACGCGGGCCAAGCCTGGGACAGGTAAACCCAGCTCTTTCATCGCCTTATCCATGGCCGCCGATAGACCAGAGGCGCTATCGACAAGCGTACCATCCAGATCGAAGGCTACCGCCTGTATCTTCTCGAACAGGCGAGGAGAAAAACCAGCCGACGCTGAGCTATTCATGTTATTCACTCTGAGCGGTGGCTTTAGCGATTTCGCCGCGCATCTGAGTGATAATTTGTTCATAGTCTGGGTGACCGAAAATAGCAGAACCCGCGACAAACATATCTGCGCCTGCTGCGGCAATGGCACCGATATTATCGGCTTTCACACCACCATCGACTTCTAAGCGAATATCACGGCCGCTAGCATCAATCAGCTTACGTACCTGACGTAGCTTATCCAGCGTTGCAGGAATGAATGATTGACCACCAAAGCCAGGGTTGACCGACATCAACAAGATCACGTCAACTTTATCCATCACGTATTCAAGATAACTGAGTGATGTCGCCGGGTTGAATACCAGCCCCGCTTTACAACCTAAAGATTTAATCAGCTGTAATGAGCGGTCGACGTGCTCAGAGGCTTCTGGATGAAAAGAGATAATGCTAGCACCGGCTTCGGCAAAATCAGGAATGATTCGGTCAACCGGCTTTACCATCAGATGGACATCTATCGGCGCGGTGATTCCATAATCGCGCAGTGCCTTGCACACCATCGGGCCAATGGTTAAATTCGGGACATAATGGTTATCCATTACGTCAAAATGAACAACGTCTGCGCCTGACGCCAGTACTTTCGCAGTATCCTCGCCTAATCTGGCAAAGTCTGCTGACAAAATCGACGGGGCAATTAAATACTGTTTCATCCGTTTCTCCATGTGCTCGGTTCAGACACTGTGCAAATTTCAGGAATACAGCGCCAACAATTCGTCTACTTTGTTGCGTCCGCCTACCTTGCTGCTGATTGTGCGGCGCGCACTCACTACAAACAGATCCGCCTGTGCATACCACTGACGCGTCAGTTCGGTGTCATGATTCGAAATCAGAACTGGAATCTTCTGCCGCGACGACAAATGCGAAGCCACTTCGGCCAGCTTCATCTGATCTGTCATGCTAAAACTGTTGGTATGGTAAGCCGTAAAATTCGCGGTTGCCGACAACGGCGCATAGGGAGGATCGCAATATACAACGGTTCCTTCCACGGCCTGCCCCATTGACTGCGTATAGTGCTCACAGACAAAGGTCGCTTTCTGGGCTTTCTGTGCAAACCAGTACAGTTCTGCTTCAGGGAAATAAGGTTTCTTGTAACGGCCAAATGGCACGTTAAATTCACCGCGTGAGTTATAGCGGCACAAACCGTTATAACAGTGGCGGTTCAGATACAAGAACAGTACCGCTCTCCGGTACGGGTCAACGCTCTGATTAAACTCAGCGCGTAACGCATAAAACATCTCAGACTGATTAAATTCGCCACTGAACATCACCTTGGCGTCGCGAACAAAATTATCAGGCTGGGTCTTTACGATGTTATACAGATTGATCAGGTCAGCATTAATATCAGCTAACAAGTATTCTTCATAATCCGTATTCAAAAATACGGAGCCGGCCCCAACAAAGGGCTCGATCAACCGCTTTCCTGCAGGCAAATATCGACGGATCTCGTCTACCAGTGGATACTTTCCACCAGCCCATTTTAAAAAAGCGCGGTTTTTCTTCATGCCGTCAGTAAGCTACTTTTACAATTCAAATCGGCGGATCAAACACTGTTCGAGACAGCACTTCAGCGCGCATTTTATACCCTGCAACTTGAGAACAGCGGCATCAAACGATACCGCTGCCCATTGAAGCAAAGTATTCCACTGTTTATTTTTTGAGATCTTTTTGTACTTGAGCCATCGGACGTACCCAAGGATTCTTCGCTTGAACCTCAGCAGGCAATGTAGATACCGCCCGTTTTGCTTCAGCAGGACTTGAGTAGCTACCACTCACCAGTACATACCATGGCTTACCGTTACGCGTCGTTTCATAAACCCAGTAATGCGACAAATTCTGTTTTCTCGCAAAGGCATTTAACGACTCAGAACGTGATGCACTGCTTAGCTGTAATGTGTAATGGCTAGCTGGAGCACCTTTCAGAGACGTATTGGCACCACTTACCGCAGAGCTTACCGCACCGCTATTTGTCACCGGTTTTGTCGGAACCTTCGCAGTATTTGCATTTGGTTTCGCCGCGCTGGCAACATTTGTTGGTGTTTTACCGACCGTTGTTTTACCTGAATGAGGCTTAGACGTCGCTACAGGTTTAGTCTGCACTGGTCGAATATTCTGTACGGCACCCGTGGTGGTTGATGACGGTTTAGCGACCACTGCGCCAGAACCCAATGTCGCAGGAGCCGTTGGCAATGTTGAAGCATTAACCCCACCGTCAACGCCCTGGACAGCAGAATCTACCTGACCTTGCTGCTGAGTCAACGCATCAGACATATTGTTACCAGCAAGATCAATACGTTGCTGACCTTGCTCGCCCTGAACGGGAGCAGCCTGAGTTGGCGTTCCAGAAATAGGTGGAACAGAAACATCCTGCGGTTGTGACGCAGTCGCGCTACCGCTATCAGCAGAGTGGTCAATCATGCCTGAGTTGTTCACACCACTGCCATCATGCTCATCGGTGGTATTGCTGGCCGTGTTGTTGGATAGGGAAGATGACCCCGAAAGGCTAATATCTCTGGTTCCACCATTGCTAGGCTGCTGGGCTGTTTCACTTTTCGTCGGTGATTTCAGCGCAGAACCGATACCAATGATTAACACCAACAGCACCAGAATACCGATCCCCATCATCATGTGCTGACGAGAAACCGCTAATTTTGGGGCCGCAGGGCGAGCCTTGCGTGTACGAGTTGGACGACGATCGCTAGCATCAGGCTTCAGATCTTCATCAGGTTTGAACTCTTCTTCTTCCATATCCACCCTCCAGTCAGAGGCAAAACCGGTGGGGCGCTTTTATTCTCACCGGTCAACTCAATATTTAATGATTCGACAACATCAATCGCGGCAATCCGCAATTGCAGCTAGGACAATCTCATGAGCCACGCCTGCACGCACTTCTGACTGACCAATCGCGATTGGCAGCACCAGACGCAGTTCACCAGCCAGAACCTTCTTATCACGCATCATATGTGGTAGGTAGGATTCTGGAGTCATACTTTTTGGCCCGGAAACTGGCAGACCCGCCCGCGCAATCAACGTTCTGACGCGAGCAACATCAGCCTCACTAAACTGGCCAAGACGACGAGCTGTATGCGCAGCCATCATCATACCAGCCGCAACGGCCTCACCATGCAACCAATTACCATAGCCCATTTCTGCTTCAATCGCATGACCATAGGTGTGACCTAAGTTCAGCAATGCGCGTACGCCCTGCTCTGTTTCATCCGCAGCAACCACTTCCGCTTTAAGCTCGCAACAACGACGAATGCAGTATGCCATTGCAGCTGGTTCAAGGTTTAACAAAGCATCCAGATGTTCTTCTAACCAAACGAAGAATTCACCATCCAGAATAATGCCGTATTTAATGACCTCGGCTAAACCAGAAGCAAGTTCGCGCGCTGGCAGCGTTTTTAAACAGTCAATATCCACAACAACAGATGCGGGTTGGTAAAAAGCCCCGATCATATTCTTTCCAAGTGGATGATTGACCGCTGTTTTTCCGCCAACAGAAGAGTCAACCTGAGACAGTAATGTCGTTGGCACCTGAATAAAACGGACTCCGCGCTGATAGCACGCGGCCGCAAAACCGGTTAAATCGCCAATAACACCACCACCCAGAGCGATGAGCGTAGTATCACGCCCGTGGGGCTTTTGCAGTAATGCAGTAAAAACCTGTTCCATCACAGACAACGTTTTGTATTGTTCGCCGTCCGGCAAGATCACCTGATCCACCCGAACACCGGTCTGCTCAAGAGCATGTCTAACACGATCAAGATAGATTGGCGCCAACGTTTCGTTAGTCACTAACATCGCCTGATCGCCCGCCTTTAGAGGCAGGAATGAAGCAGGCTCCTCAAACAAACCAGAGGCTATCGTTATCGGGTAGCTACGCTCCCCAAGAGTGACGGTAATCCTTTCCATGGTGTGCTCAGAACCTTTTTCAGATTAAGAATTCAATATAATCAGTTACTTTCCAGCATATGGATAATCTGGTTTGCAACAACTTTAGCACTTTGATCATCCGTACGGATGGTCACGTCAGCAATTTCTTCGTACAGCGGATTGCGTTCTTTTGCCAAGTCTTCCAGCACTTCACGCGGTGTATCTACCTGCAACAGCGGACGTTTTTTATCACGCTGCGTACGAGCAAGCTGCTTCTCGATGGTGGTTTCAAGATAAACAACCACGCCGCGAGCTGACAAGCGGTTACGGGTTTCGCGAGATTTCACGGAACCACCACCCGTTGCCAAGACAATGCCTTGTTTCTCAGTCAGTTCATTGATGACTTTTTCTTCACGATCGCGGAATCCTTCTTCGCCTTCCACGTCGAATACCCAGCTAACATCAGCTCCGGTGCGTCGCTCAATTTCTTGATCGGAATCGAAGAACTCCATATTCAGTTGCTGAGCTAACTGACGACCAATAGTACTTTTGCCGGCACCCATAGGCCCAACCAGAAAGATATTGCGTTTCTCTGCCATGTTTTTCGGTACTACTAAGACAATTCGTTAATGATAACCCGCCCCGCCAATCAAATTAGCGACGGGACCTAAACTGAAACCTCATGAGCGATAGTGTGAGATCAGACGAAAAATTATCTCAACACTCTAGGTAGTTTGGCAACCGAATAAATCACAGCGCACGCCAAAGGTTAAATCACGGCGATAACGCTTTGGCCGGGGTACGGAAAAGCTCGGTGCTTAATTCGCTACCCTTGTAAGCTAAATCAAGCGCAGCGTCAAACGCGGAAACCATTCATGTGATAAAAAATTTTACCATTTGGGTAAAAAAAGTATCGAATGGTTATTTCCTGAGTAATGATGAGGGCGTTTCGGCTTTTACCAGCTTCGGAGTGATAAAAATCACCAGCTCACGGCGTTTAGCCTCATCTGTTGAGTCACGGAAAAGTGCCCCAAACAGGGGGATATCGCCCAACTTAGGCACTTGCGTTTTCCCATGCGTCGTCTGTCGTTGAAAGATTCCGCCTAAAATCACAGTATCCCCATCAGACAAAGTGACCTGCGTTTTTATTTCTTGTTTGTCGATAGCTAATGCCTCGCCATCGCCCTGCTTGATACTCCTACCAGGCATATTTTGCGTAATCTGCAGCGTTAGCGTGATTTTTCCATTGCGCATTACGCGAGGCGTGACCTCCATGCCTAACACCGCCTCCTTAAACTCTATCGAGGTAGAGCCACTGGCTCCGCTGGAAACCTCATAAGGAATTTCTGTCCCCTGCTTAATGCTGGCAGTTTGCAAATTCGTCGCCATCAAATGCGGGCTTGCAATAATCTCGACGTTGTCTTCCTGCTCAAGTGCCGAAAGTTCCAGCTCCAATAAACGGCCACCAATGCGAGCGATCTGAAATCCAGCATTAAATGAACGCCCTTCGGCTGGCAGCCCCATGTTGAATTGGTTCAGCCGAAAATTACTCGAGTTTGAACTTGAATCTGAAGATGTTGCTTCATCGGAGTCAGCGGTCCCCCAGCGCACACCAAGTTCATTCAGGCTTTCACGATTAATAGTCACAATGTGCGCAGTGAGTTGCACCTGAGACACCGGTTGATCAAGCTCATCTATCCATGCCTGAACCGCTCTGGTATTTTCGGGAAGGTCTCGCACCAGAATCGTATTCGTTCTGGGATCCGCACTGACCGTCCCCTGAGCGCTTAATAACCCACCCTTTTGCTGAGTCAGATTTTTTACCACGGCATCAACATCCGCCTGCTGTAGCGCGATAGTCAGAGAAATGGGCCGCTGCGCATTTTCCTGTAGCTGCTTGTTGTGAACCCGCTCCTGCCGCTTATCAACCACAGCCATTGTCTGCACAAAAAGAATATTGCCTGTCTGCTCTATTGAGAGTTCATGCAAACGTGCGATCGCCTGTATTGCCCGCTTCCAAGGCACATCGACCAGTTTCAACGAGGTATTGCCTTTCACATCCTCGCTAACAATCAGATTAAGGTGCTGATTGTCTGCCAGAGCCTGTAATACGTTCACCAATGGAGCATCAGAGAAAGCGAGTGTAATCGGCGTATCATCTCGTATTTTTGTAGCCCATGAGGTAAAAGCCAACGCCCACAGTAGGCAGCCATAACAGCATCCATATTTTAATCTCTTCATTCCTTTGCTCCATCTCCAATACTCTCAGCAGCACAGCCAAACGGATAAACAGTCGGCCGCCTGATGGCTGAATATTCGGCATGACCTTCACCTTTTACGTCTTCGTCTTTCACTCGCGGGGAAAATTTAGGCACAGACATCACGCTCTCGCCATTTGGCAAAAGTAACCACACCGTCCAACAGCGACCATTCCCAATAACTCCAAGGACTCTGGCTGCATCTGACTCTGTTTTTATTGACTCAGGTATCCAAGAGTGAAATGGATCTCGCTCTGCCTGGGTGATTGATATCGGCGCCATTTCCAATATCAGCAACAACAAAAACCACCCGCGACGAATTGCTTGGCCCAAATTCACTGTGGCTCACCGACCAGTAGCTGGCCTGAAATCATTTCCGGCTCAGAGCGGAGTTCTATCTGCATAATCGGTCTAGCACACTGTGCCAATCTATCGACTAACTGCATCAGTTGAGCGAAGTTAAACATGGCATTCATTTGCCATCGTCCACTATTCGCTTCCTGCGTATTTTTGTCCTTCTGCCAGTTAATCTGCTGGGCAAAACGCTCACCGACCGGCAAATCGGTGCACTGAGTGGCTAATGGCTTAAACAGCAACGTACCAACAGAAAGTTTGAGTAGCTGCACTCTTTGGCTCAAAACATCCTTGGCCACGCGTTCTTGAAGCATCTCTGCCCCGTTCTTGGCTGTCCAAGTCGGAGACTCCACCCACTGAGCTAGAGCCGTTAAACCAAGCTTCCCGCCAATAAGACAAATCAGACTCGCGGCAAGCAAAACAAAATAAAAACGCCGGAGTGATAGCATGCACAGCCAACAGATAAGCGGCTCTAGAGCACCACTATTGATCCTCATGTGAACGTCCCTGTGTTTTTCCGCTTTGCCAACCAACGTTCTTCCCTTGCAACAAAAAGCTCTGCTGACCTTGCCCTGCGTCGGCCATTTTCAGCAGATGTAAATCTGCAATGCTGCCAGCTCCGCTGAAGCGCCCAATAAAAACGGCGATCGCCTCGGGGGTTAACGCCGTTCCTTCAAGTTCAAGCTGACCCGATTGCAACGACAGACGTGTAAACCATATTTGCGCGGGCACATAGCGCTGTATATCCAACAGCAGAGAAGAGAGTTGTAACCCTGACTCACGCCCCTTCTCGTATCGTTGATACTGGCTAAGTTGCGTCTTTGCCTGAGAATTCCACATGAGTAACTGAGTTTTCTGCTGTTGCAGTCGTTGAGTGTGTTGCTGATAAATCGCAGTATCCATTCGCCAATGGCGCATGTGTAAATAAGCGCTATAGCTGACGTAGCAGGCCACTAGCGCGAATAAAATCGCAGTCGCTATCGCGCACTGCACGCACTTGCGTAGCCGATTAATACGTAACGCCGCATGCCACGGACATAAATTTATCTGCTCCATGATGTTCTCTCTGCGCATAGCGCCAAACCGATAGCCAAAGCAAACATTTCCGGCTGTGCCGGTAACGGAGGCTGTAGATAGGTCAATGCGCTAAAAGGAGACCAGACGCTAGATGGCACCGCGCCACAGCACAGCAGCGAACTGGTCAGGACATCACGCTGAGCAGCATGTGAAGTGACGCGCTCCACCACACTGGAATGCGCTTCTCCGACCTCACGCGGGATGTAGCCGAAGGCGAGCGACTGAGAGAAGGGCGCGGCCCAAGTCAGCACAGACTCCCCCACATGCAGCAACAGCGCCGTGGGGGATTGTCCACTGAGTGCCGCAGAACGGCGCATCGCGCAGGGAGTAATATCGGCAATACTGGGCGCTAAGCCGGCATTTGCTAGCGGAGTCATCCAATCCTGCATATCTTGCTGGCGAACTGCGGTCATCAACCAATCTTTAGGGGAGGAAGGCAGGCGGCTGTAATCACATACAAACTCGGATCGTGGCAATAACAAACTCTTCTCAGCAGCCAAATCAAGTAAGTTTTGTTGCAGACTGGCAGGGACACCAGTATCCGACACCGAAATGCTTTGTTGCATAATAATTTCGGGGGAGAGTCCGATACGAACTGAAGTATTCGATGGAAGCTGACTTCGCAGCTTGGATAGCAGATGATTCAGCCCATCAGACTGGCGTAATCGCCCGCTTTCAACCACATTTATGGGTGATGAAAACTGCCACCAACGTCTGAGCTGCCAGCCTTTACGCTGAAAAGTGACCGCCACGGCACAAAGTGTGCGAGGCTGAATGTCTATCCCTAACTGCCAAGTCCGTGCGAACATATGTAACGATCTCCGAATCGTCAATGAAAGAAAAGAACGTATCCTCCGTGCAGGCTTGCCTTTATACTACTGCGCGTTTGTTTATAAACTGCCCAATTGACAAGTGATGGGAAATTCTAGGTGAAGTTCGTAAAGTATTTAATCATTCTTGCAGTCTGTTGCATTTTGCTGGGAGCAGCCGCTGTATTTGGCCTGTACAAATACGTTGAGCCACAGCTACCAGATGTCGCGACGCTAAAAGACGTCCGACTGCAAACTCCAATGCAAGTTTATAGCGCCGATGGATACCTCATCGCGCAATACGGCGAAAAACGCCGTGTTCCTCTGCCGCTTAAGCAAGTTCCGCCGCAGATGGTCAATGCCTTTATTGCGACTGAGGACAGCCGCTTCTTCGAACACCATGGTGTAGACCCGGTGGGGATTTTCCGCGCCGCTTCCGTGGCGTTATTCACCGGTCATGCCTCGCAGGGCGCGAGTACCATTACCCAACAGTTGGCTAGAAACTTCTTCCTAAGTCCAGAACGTACTTTGATGCGTAAAATCAAAGAGGCTTTCCTCGCGATCCGCATCGAACAACTGCTGACCAAAGATGAAATTCTAGATTTATACCTCAATAAAATTTATTTGGGTTACCGCGCCTATGGCGTTGGTGCCGCTGCGCAGGTCTATTTTGGCAAAACTGTCGATCAGCTCACGCTGAGTGAAATTGCCATGATTGCCGGCTTACCAAAAGCGCCCTCAACGTTTAACCCGCTGTACTCTCATGACCGCGCGTTGGCTCGTCGTAACGTCGTTCTGAGCCGCATGTTGGATGAAAAATACATCACCCGTGCGGAATATGACCAAGCGCGTAACGAGCCGTTAGAAGCCCGTTACCACGGACCTGAAATCGACTTCTCTGCACCTTATCTTTCTGAGATGGTGCGCCAAGAGATGGTGAAACAGTACGGTGAAAATGCGTATACCGATGGCTACAAGGTTTACACCACGGTAACCAAGCGCTTGCAATTAGCCGCACAGAGCGCGCTGCGTAACAACGTTATCGCTTACGACATGCGCCACGGCTACCGTGGGCCATCAAACGTGCTATGGAAGGTGGGACAGCCTACGTGGTCTCGCGAACAAATTATTAATTCGCTGAAAACGTTGCCAACTTATGGACCACTGTTGCCAGCCGTCGTCACTGAATCTAACGCGGACGAAGCTACGGTTATGTTGGCAAATGGCACCAACGTGACACTGCCAATGGCAACAGTCCGTTGGGCTCGTCCGTTTAAGACCGACCGCGTTCAGGGCCCGACACCACGACGTGTTAACGATGTGATTCAAGCAGGCCAGCAAATTTGGGTTCGCCAAGATGAAGATCAGAAATGGTGGCTAGCGCAGGTTCCTGATGTTAACTCCGCGCTGGTTTCTCTGAATCCACAAGATGGTGCGGTCAAAGCGCTAGTGGGTGGTTTTGACTTTAACCAGAGTAAATTTAACCGCGTTACTCAGGCTCTGCGTCAGGCTGGCTCGAACATTAAACCGTTCCTGTATACCGCTGCGATGGACAAAGGTTTAACACTAGCAAGTATCCTGAACGACCTGCCAATTTCGCGTTGGGATGCCGGTGCTGGCACCGATTGGCGCCCTAAAAACTCACCACCGACCTATGCCGGTCCAATTCGCCTACGTCAGGGATTGGGTGAGTCTAAAAACGTGGTGATGGTACGTGCCATGCGTGCAATGGGTGTGGATTATGCCGCTGAGTATCTGCAACGTTTCGGATTCCCTGCACAAAACATCGCGCATACCGAATCACTGGCATTAGGCTCGGCGTCGTTCACGCCAATGCAGTTAGTTCGCGGCTACGCCGCATTTGCCAACGGCGGCTATCTGATTGACCCTTATTTCATCACCAAGATCCTCGACGGTGAAGATAAGGTCATTTTTGAGGCAAAACCTAAAGTCGTTTGTGAAAGCTGCAACTTGCCGGTTATTTACGGGCAGACACCAAAATCCGTTGCCCTGACGGATGACAACGTAGAAAACGTGGCCGTCTCTCAAGATGGCAACGCAAACTCTGCCGTACCAATGCCGCAGTTGGAGCAGGTAACCGCAGCACAAGCTAGCCAAGACTCAGATCAGCAGTATGCACCGCACATCATCAGCACGCCTCTGGCGTTCCTAATGCACGATGCGCTCAACAGCAACATCTGGGGTGAGCCCGGTGGTGGCTGGATGGGGACTGGCTGGCGTGCTGGCCGTGATCTAAAACGTCACGATATCGGCGG
>NZ_KV824196.1:0-52343 GCF_001816025.1 Hafnia sp. HMSC23F03 | reverse complement strand
AAAACGGGTACCACTAACAGCTCGAAAGATGCATGGTTCTCGGGTTATGGCCCTGACATCGTCACCAGTGTCTGGATCGGTTTCGATGACCATCGCCGTGATTTGGGTCGAACCACTGCGTCTGGCGCGATTAAAGATCAAATCTCCGGCGGAGAAGGCGGTGCCAAAAGCGCTCAGCCAGCATGGGATGACTTTATGAAAGCGGCGCTGGAAGGCGTTCCTGAGCAGAAAATGGCTCCACCTCCGGGTATTGTCAGCGTCACTATCGACAAGTACACAGGCAAGCTTTCTAGCGGAGGAGCTGGCAGCAAGTCTGAATACTTCATCGATGGTACTCAGCCAACGGAATACTCAGTGCATGAAGCGGGTACTACGGTGACAGACAGCGGCGGCGAGAGCCACGAGTTGTTCTAACTGGCATTCATCGCAGATCAGCACAAAAATGAGAAAGGGGCCAATCGGCCCCTTTCTTTTTTATGTTATATCAATCGACTAATCGACTTTAGATGTACGCGTAGCCAACAGTTCACGCACTAAAAATAGCGCGCTGACGTTACGAGCCTCGCGAAAATCAGGGTCTTCAAGCAGCTCCATCATGCGGGCTATCGGCCAGCGTACTACTGGCATCTGCTCCGGCTCATCACCTTCCAAACGTTCAGGAAACAGATTCTCCGCCAACACGATATTCATCCGGCTAGAGAAGTAGGAAGGCGCCATGGTTAACTTATGCATAAAGGTAAAATGCTCAGCGCCAAACCCAGCCTCTTCCATTAACTCTCGATTTGCCGCCTGAAAAACATCTTCGCCAGGATCGATCAATCCTTTAGGGAAACCGAGTTCATAGCTCTCAATGCCTACGGCATATTCTCGAATCAGCAACAGGTCATCATCCAAAATAGGAACAATCATCACGGCTTCACGCTCAGAAGGACGCATACGCTCATAGACTCGGCGTACGCCGTTGCTAAACTCTAAATCCACAGACTCCACATTAAACAAACGTGAGCGTGCGATAGTTTCCACGCTGAGAATTTTTGGCTTTTGTGGGAGTTTTTCCATGATGGCCCCGAATTAATGGTTTTTCCGCAATTAAGTATGATTCGGCAACGGCCAAAAGCACTGGCATAGGGCCAGACATGCGGTATATTTGAAATCCATATCTTACTTTATAGATACAGATCACAGTATTCATCTCATCTTGCATTGTGCGCAGATGACGTTGGATTCGCAACATTTGTTGAGGATATTTTGCAGCTTTGTTTCTACCCGCATTGACTCACAAAATTCCGCTCAATACTTCTCTATTACTTGCCACACCTGAGAAAAATCGGATAATGCCGATATAATCAGCAGGCGTTGACTGCTAACCTTTTTATACGAATATGCGGCACACCAGTGCAAAACTGTAAATAAAATCACTTCATAACATATATTTATATTCGCTTTATGATTCATCCGTATAATGCCCTTTTTGGGCAAGGTAGAAAGGTGATGATTACCAAACGGGGTCGGCATGAGTGCACCAGTTATCGCATCAATTCTACTGAGCCTCTGCCTGCTGATTGCCGGATGTGTTTATTGGTTTAAGATGAAAAAATCTGCGTTACTAACAACATCTTTCCCATTTATTAAAACAAAACTACGTAAACTGCAAAAAGACGAACTTCAAGCCATTGAGCAATACATCAATAAGCTTGAATCCTCTTCAAGTTCCTCTCAAGCATCCTTGCCCGTAGCCCAACATCGCCTGATGCCTCAGGGGGATCGCGTCTATCCGCTTACCCATGCGATAACACGTTACGAGCTGACCACTGACGATCCCAACAAGCGCCGTTACTACCTCGATAATATTGAGGTACACCTCCCCGTTTTCTGGGAACAGTACATCGCCGACGATAACCAGCTTGAAGTCATTAAAACCCATAGTATTCCATTGGTTATCTCCATCAACGGTCACTCTTTAGTTGATGCAACTCAGGAGGACTTCCTCCCGCCACCAGACAACACCAGCAGCGCATCCATCCGCCAAACCGAGAGTGAGAAAGTTGAGCTGCAAGGCGTGCGTAAAGAGACGCTGCAAGAATACCAACTCAGCCAACAAGGCGGCATCCGCGAATCCGTCGTTATCGTGATCGCACTGCTCATGCTCTATACCAGCCTCATCAGTCCCAACGCCGTCATGCCTTGGTTGTTAACCACCGCGACCGGACTGATTGCGTGGGGGATCTGGCGTTTATACAGTCGCCCTTCCGAACGCGATCTCAAAGAAGTTCACTGCATTCGAGGCATTCCTAAACGCTGGGGACTGTTCGGGGAGTCTAATCTTGGTCAAATAAACAACGTCTCTTTAGGGACGTTGGATCTTATCTATCCAGCGCATTGGCAGAACTATATTCAAAAAGATCTCGGGCAAAAAACCGATATCGAAATGTACCTTAACCGCCAAGTCGTCAGGCAAGGCCGCTTTCTGTCACTGCACGACGAAGTAAAAAATTTTCCGCTACAACGCTGGGGACGCAATATTGTCCTCATGAGCGGCGCATTACTGACATTAGCACTGCTGCTTTCTACCCAGCCACTCAGTATTCCGTTTAAGCTCAGTTCAGCTTGGCTACATGGCAATCAAACCGTAGATGTCAATAACGTGAAGTCTCTCGCGGCACTACCTCTGCATGTAGGCGATAGCTTAAATATTCAGGGCACTGGTATGTGCCATGTTCCAGCCTCTTATCAGGAAGGCACTCGCTATCCATTTATGCCTTTCGATTGCTCCGCCATATACTGGAGCAACGCGACGCCAATGGCGGCTCCGGCTTCAGATGTTATAGATAATGCAGCGGCATTACTGAGCACCGTTAATCGCCAGCTCAATGCAAATAACGAAGAGCAGAAGGTCAACCCAGGGCTTGCCAATGCCATTCAAAAATCAGGCATGATCTTGTTAGATGACTTTGCTGATATCGTTTTGCGCACTGAAGATCTGTGCGCGCAGGAATCAGAATGTACTCGGCTTAAAAATTCATTGGTCAATCTTGGCAACAGTCGCTCTTGGAACGCACTGCTGAAGAAGGCCAAAAATGGTGGACTAGACGGTGTCAATGTTCTTCTCCGTCCGGCCAGCGCTCAGCTGTTATCTAACATAGTGAATAGCGCCGTTTCATCGTTCTATTACCGAGAAACACATCAGGCGGCTCAGTCACTGACCGCTACGCCACCGGGTGGTTTCTTGATTATTAGCGACGAAGGAAAACAGCTGGTCAATCATCCACAACCTGCAATTTCACTCTATGATTACACTGCGATCGATCAGTGGCGTGAGCTTGAATCGTTGTCACAGCAGCTATTGTCAACGCCGTTCAAAGCTAGCGGTGTCATCACTGAAATCAGCACAGATGCCAACGGTACCCGACACATCATGCTGCACAGCGAGCCTGATGGACTCACGCTGTGGAGATATATCCTGACCTGCATACTGCTCCTTGCCGTGGCGCTTATCATCGTGGTCAATGCCATGATGTTTATGTTCAGGATACAAAAATCAATGAATCGTATCCCTGATATCCAGCGCTATTATGATCAATGTATTAACCACAGTATCATGCCGTTTGATACGCCCCCACGCCGCTAATTTCATCGGCTGGCATGACAAGCCATCAGAGTAAAAATATAATTGATTAGCCAGCATTTGCTGGCTTTTTCGTCTATCTCCCAAGGAGCCCTTTTATGTCCCTCATCCCAAACCAACAGCCTGATTTTAACTGGCAGGAAATTGAAACCGTCCTGCTGGATATGGATGGGACATTATTGGATCTCGAATTTGACAGCTACTTCTGGCTCAATCTCGTGCCACAAACGCTGAGCGAACGCCGCGGTATTGAACTCGACGAAGCGAAAAAGCTGATCCGTAATGAATACAACGCCGTTCAGCACACGCTGAACTGGTACTGTTTTGATTATTGGAGCGAACGTCTCGATCTGGACATATATCAGATGACTACCGAAGTGGGAGCCCGAGCGCGCTTACGCCAAGATACTCAGCCATTTTTAGAGGCGCTACGCGCGAGCGGAAGAAAAACTATTTTACTCACCAATGCCCATCCACATGGGCTCGCCGTGAAGCTAGAACACACCGGACTCGACCAGCATCTTGATTTATTATTTTCCACCCACACATTTGGTTATCCGAAGGAAGATCAGCGTTTGTGGCAGGCGGTACAAAAACGTACCGGTTTTAATCCTGCAACAACGCTTTTCGTCGATGATGCCGAACCCATTCTGGATGCTGCGCAAAGCTATGGTATTCGCTACTGCCTCGGCGTACGCAACCCGGACTCAAGCATGGCCGAAAAGCAATTCTCACGCCATCCGTCCATGAATGACTACCGCACATTACTGCCAGCCTTTCAGCTACGATAAACGCTATTCACCACGCTGAAAGCCCTGCGCCTTAGGTTATCGCCACAGAGGTAGGAGCCCGTATGAAAGGTAAGAACGAACAGGATGACAGTGCCATTCGTTTGGATAAATGGCTCTGGGCTGCGCGATTTTATAAAACCCGCGCCATCGCACGTGAAATGGTCGATGGTGGGAAGGTTCACTACAACGGACAGCGTGGTAAACCCAGTAAAATTGTGGAAATTGGCGCTGAAATCAAGCTACGCCAAGGAAATGACGATCGCACGATCATAGTGACTGCGCTCACCGCCCAAAGGCGCGGTGCTGCCGATGCCCAACAGCTCTATGAAGAAACTGCGGCCAGTATCGAAAATCGAGAAAAAGTCGCACTCGCACGCAAGATGAATGCGCTGACCATGCCGCACCCCGATCGTCGACCAGATAAGAAAGAACGACGTACGTTACTGAAGTTTAAAAACGATCAGACTTCAAACGAATAAATTAAACATGGCAAACAAGCCTCATTAATTGGAGCGGCGACAGCGGCTTCAAGTCAGTCAGGGTAAAGCCCTAAGAGAGAAAAACATGTCTAATCACGACCAATTACATCGCTATCTGTTTGAAAATATGGCCGTTCGCGGCGAACTGGTTACGGCCAGCCACACTTTCCAGCAGATGCTCGAAAACCACAGCTATCCGGCACCGGTGCAAACGCTGCTGGGTGAGCTATTGGTTGCCACCAGCCTGTTAACTGCCACGCTGAAATTTGATGGCGATATCACCGTTCAGATCCAAGGTGATGGCCCATTAAAGATGGCGGTGATTAACGGCAATAACCAGCAAGAAATGCGCGGCGTTGCACGTCTACAGGGTGATATCGCTGAAGGCAGCAGCATGCGCGAAATGCTAGGCAACGGTGTGATGGTGATTACTATTACCCCTAACGAAGGTGAACGCTATCAAGGCGTTGTTGGCCTAGAAGGTGAAACGCTGGCTGAATGCCTCGAGGCTTACTTTATGCAGTCTGAGCAGCTACCAACCCGACTGTTCATTCGCACCGGTGAGCATGATGGAGCCGCATGCGCGGCAGGTATGTTGCTGCAAATCATGCCAGCTCAACCCAATAACGTGGAAGATTTGTCGCATCTGGCGCAGTTGACCGCAACGGTAAAATCTGAAGAACTGTTCGGCTTACCGGCTAACGAAGTGCTATATCGTCTGTATCATCAGGAAGAAGTGACTCTGTATGAACCGCAGGATGTGACCTTCCGCTGCACCTGTTCACGTGAGCGTAGCGCTAGCGCCCTGCTGACGGTTCCGGTTGAAGAACTGAATCATATGCTGGAAGAAGATGGCAACATCGATATGCATTGTGAATACTGCGGTAATCATTATGTATTTGATAAAATTGATATTGAATCACTGTTTGCCGGTGGACAGAGTCATAATGAAGATTGCGTTCACTAAACGCTGATTTTCCCCCGAAAAAGGCGAAGCCCGCATATCCCCGATACCTTTGAAGATGACGGGAATGCGGGCTTTTTCATTGATCCTGCTCAGCATATATAGATTATCTGGTGGTAAATTCCGTGTTGTTCATCTCATAACTGAATGAAAGGCGGATGAAAATTGTTTTTTTTGATGATTCTCTCGGTTATACGAACTTCAATCTCTGACACTAGAAGCAGCTAAAAATCTAATCTTACAAGGAAAGGAGTAGTGTCATGCATAAGAAAGGCTTAACCCCGCAGGATTTGGCAGAATATGGAATCACTGACGCAGCTGAAATCATTTACAACCCAAGTTATGACCTGCTCTTCCAAGAAGAAACTGCCCCAGATCTAAAAGGCTATGAGCGCGGCACTGTGACCAATTTAGGCGCAGTCGCGGTAGATACCGGAATTTTTACCGGTCGTTCCCCTAAAGATAAGTACATTGTGCGCGATGACGTCACACGCGATACCGTGTGGTGGTCAGATCAGGGAAAAGGTAAAAACGACAACCACCCACTTTCCGTTGAAGTCTGGCAGCATCTGAAGTCATTGGTAACCAAAGAGCTTTCAGGTAAACGCCTGTTTATCGTTGACGCATTCTGTGGCGCCAACAGCGATACTCGTCTGAGTGTTCGCTTTATTACCGAAGTTGCTTGGCAGGCACACTTTGTTAAGAATATGTTTATCCGTCCAACTGACGAAGAACTTGCCAACTTTAAGCCCGATTTCATCGTGATGAACGGTGCTAAATGCACTAACCCACAGTGGAAAGAACAGGGCCTGAACTCTGAAAACTTCGTGGCCTTCAATTTGACCGAGCGTATCCAACTGATTGGTGGTACTTGGTACGGTGGGGAAATGAAGAAAGGTATGTTCTCGATCATGAACTACCTGCTACCGCTGAAAAACATCGCGTCTATGCACTGCTCTGCCAACGTTGGCGAAAAAGGCGACGTGGCTATTTTCTTCGGTCTTTCCGGCACGGGTAAAACAACGCTTTCAACCGATCCTAATCGCCAACTTATTGGTGATGACGAACATGGCTGGGATGATGACGGCGTATTCAACTTTGAAGGTGGCTGCTACGCAAAAACCATTAAGCTGTCAGAAGAGGCTGAGCCCGATATCTATCACGCGATAACTCGTGATGCGTTATTGGAAAACGTAGTGGTACTTGAAGATGGTTCGGTTGATTTCAATGACGGGTCTAAAACGGAAAACACCCGTGTCTCTTACCCGATCTACCACATCCATAACATTGTTAAGCCAGTGTCGAAAGCCGGTCATGCTAAGAAAGTGATTTTCTTGACCGCGGACGCCTTTGGCGTGTTACCACCGGTTTCTCGTTTAACCGCCGATCAAACCCAGTATCATTTCCTGTCTGGTTTTACCGCGAAGTTAGCAGGCACCGAGCGTGGCGTCACTGAGCCAACGCCAACCTTCTCTGCATGTTTCGGCGCAGCGTTCCTGTCGTTGCACCCAACTAAATATGCGGAAGTTCTGGTTAAACGCATGCAGGCCGCCGGTGCTCAGGCCTATCTGGTCAATACCGGCTGGAATGGAACGGGTAAACGTATTTCGATCAAAGACACCCGTGCGATTATTGATGCCATCCTGAGCGGTGAAATCGATAATGCGGAAACGTTTACACTGCCAATCTTTAATCTGGCAGTACCAACGGCGCTGCCAGGTGTGAACCCAGATATTCTGGATCCACGCGACACCTACGCCAGCAAAGAACAGTGGCAGGAAAAAGCCGAAGACCTGGCCCAACGCTTTGTCACCAACTTTGATAAATACACCGACACCCCTGCAGGTGCGGCGCTGGTGAAAGTGGGGCCGAAGGTTTGATTTAATTAGCTAAAAAGCCAAAGGAGCCGTAAGGCTCCTTTTTTACTTAAGAACCCAAGTAAGATCCTATTCAGTGATGAGGCTCTTTATCTTTCTTCTTATGGCTATTTTTGACGCTGTGAGAGGGCGCTGGAGTAGGCTCAGGAGTCAACAGCAAAGCACGAATACGAAGCCCGCCGCGTTCACTGGTACCAATATCCAAACTGCCGGAATGACCATCAATAATTCGCTGCAAAATTGCCAAGCCTAGGCCGGTACCGCTGGTGGTACGAGCGCTTTCACCACGCACAAACGGTTGGAATAAATGTGCCAGCTGCTCAGGTGCAATCCCAGGGCCGTCGTCTTCCACTTGGAACCACGCTTTTTTGCCCTCGGTGCCGCTGCTGACCTTAATCCAACCATTACCGTAACGCGTGGCGTTAACCACCATGTTCACCACAGCACGTTTGATCGACAGGGGATGAGCATCCACCAACAGCTCACCCTCGGCAAAATCAGTATCAATCACACGCTCATAGCCACTTTCAGCCGCGACAACTTCGGCTAAGATACCGTTTAGGTCGCAAACTTCAGTCTGCATCTCTTGTCCGGTGCGCAGATAATCAATGAACTGCTCAATGATGGCGTTGCACTCTTCGGTATCTTTATTGATCGATTCGGCCAGATAACCATCTTCGCTGCTCATCATCTCCGTAGCTAAACGGATACGCGTGAGCGGCGTACGTAAGTCATGACTCACACCGGCCATAAGCAGCGTTCGGTCATCAGCGAGCTGCTTAACCCCGGCTGCCATCTGGTTAAATGCGCGCGTTACTGAGCGAACCTCTGACGCCCCATATTCTCGTAGCGGGGGCGGTATATGCCCCTTCCCTACCTGAATGGCGGCGTGTTCCAGTTCAACTAAGGGTCGGTTCTGGATACGAATAAACAGCCACGCGCCACCGATCGCCAACAGCATAATGGCCAGCGTATATCTAAATAGCGGAGAAAAATCGCCCTGATGGATTTCTGTTAACGGGACTCGAACCCAGATATCAGGCGACAGCCACGTTTTCAGCCACACCACCGGGGTATTTTTACTGATCTCAACACGCACATCCGTTGGACCACCCAGCTGTTGAGCCATCTGCTGGCTGAGGAACTGATAGTGTTGCGCCCAGCGCAAACCACTCTCCTCCGCCGCAGAATTGGTGTAGAGCGAAATGCCCAACTCACGGTAAATCTCACGACGAAAAGCCGGAGGAACCTCCAGCTGTGTGCCATCTTCCAACTGCAGCTTGTCCGTCATCAACATACGGACTTCGTAGGCCAACACTTTATTGAACTGCTGTAGGCTTGGCAGAATCGCAAAATTCAGCACCACCAAATACGTTGTCACCAAACTGACAAACAGTAAGGTGACAATCAGCAATAACGTGCGGGCAAACGAGCTACGCGGAGAGAAGCGCAGTCTCCTCATGCTTTACTGCCGTCCGGGACAAAGACGTAGCCGAGACCCCAAACGGTCTGGATGTAACGAGGATGAGCCGGATCTTCTTCAACCATGCGGCGCAGGCGAGAAATCTGCACATCGATGGAACGTTCCATCGCACTGTATTCACGGCCACGAGCCAGATTCATCAGTTTATCGCGAGACAGTGGCTCACGCGGATGGCTAACTAAGGCTTTAAGCACCGCAAACTCACCGCTGGTTAACGGCATAGGTTCGTCTTCACGGAACATTTCGCGCGTGCCAAGATTCAGTTTGAACTTACCAAAGGAGATAACCGCATCTTCCTGTGAAGGCGCGCCCGGTAATTCGTTAGCCTGACGGCGCAACACGGCGCGGATACGGGCCAACAGTTCGCGTGGGTTAAACGGTTTAGGAATATAGTCATCAGCGCCGATTTCCAAACCAACGATGCGATCGACCTCTTCGCCTTTCGCCGTCACCATAATAATTGGCATCGGGTTACTTTGGCTGCGCAAACGGCGGCAGATGGAGAGACCATCTTCACCTGGCAGCATTAAATCCAGCACCATCAGGTGGAAAGATTCACGGGTTAGCAAGCGATCCATTTGCTCGGCGTTGGCGACACTGCGTACCTGAAAACCTTGTTCGGTCAGATAGCGCTCTAACAGCGCACGCAGGCGCATGTCATCATCAACAACTAATATTTTGTAGTTCTCTTGCATGGTGTTCTCCCAAAGGCGCCAAAGGCTGGATGCCCGACACGCTGAGCCGTTATAAAAATAAAGGGATCTTTTAAAGACACCTATTGTTCAGAAACTGTGGCAATTGAGACAGCAGATAATGGTTTATATTCTAGCCTAAATTGTTACAAAGGTTATTTATCTTATGCTTACGGACAGTTATTGCACTTTTTATAGCAGAAATGCGATCAAATCGGCATCGTAAGACGACACGTCTAGGCTCGAATTGTATTCTTGCGGATCCTGAGATAACGTTCCACCCCCGCACATGGGTAAAATCCTGCAAGTTACAGAGCAGAAGTCAGAATGATGATAGCTCGGAAGACGAAGGTGACAAGCGGGCATTAGTGAGTCCCCCGATTTTTATTTTATGTGTTTTACAGGGCAGCAAAGAATGAAAACGCAACTGATTACACGCGGCGGCTACGAAAAGCTCAAACAGGAGCTGGACTACCTCTGGCGAGAAGAGCGTCCGGAGGTCACGAAAAAAGTGACATGGGCAGCGAGTCTAGGCGACCGTAGCGAAAACGCGGACTATCAATATAACAAAAAGCGCCTGCGCGAAATTGACCGTCGAGTTCGCTATCTGACCAAATGCCTTGAGCAGTTGCGGATCGTAGACTATTCCCCCCAGCAAGATGGCAAAGTCTTCTTCGGCGCATGGGTTGAAGTAGAAAACGATGAGGGCACCATCAAACGCTTTCGTATCGTCGGCTATGATGAAATTTTCGGCCAAAAAGACTATATCTCTATCGATTCGCCGATGGCGCGAGCCTTACTCAAGAAAGAGGTTGGCGACGCCGTAACCGTCATGACTCCCGCCGGTGAAGCGGTGTGGTATGTGAATGAAATTGAGTATCCGAAGGCATAATTCGGCATTATCCGAGCGCTTCGCGGCCCCCTGAACTGGCATGTTTGTGCATCAAAAAGTATATACTTGCCCATGATTTTTAAACTTACGGACATACTGATTCTATGAATGATTCATTGAGCCGCATTATTGCTAGCGAACTGCAAGCACGGCCAGAGCAGGTTGACTCAGCAATTCGCCTCTTGGACGAAGGTAACACCGTCCCTTTTATCGCTCGCTACCGTAAAGAAGTCACTGGTGGTCTAGACGATACCCAGTTGCGTCAGTTAGAAACCCGCTTGGTTTACCTGCGCGAACTGGAAGAACGCCGAGCCACGATCCTGAAGTCTATCGACGACCAAGGTAAGCTCACCGAACAAGTTGCTGGTGCCATTAACGGCACAATGAGCAAAACTGAACTCGAAGATTTATACCTTCCGTATAAGCCTAAACGTCGCACTCGTGGACAGATTGCCATTGAAGCTGGTCTGGAACCTTTAGCCGATTCGCTTTGGCAAGACCCACAGCAAGATCCTGATACTCTGGCGGCAAGCTTCGTCGATGCCGACAAAGGCGTTGCCGATACCAAAGCCGCTCTTGATGGCGCTCGCTACATTTTGATGGAACGTTTCTCCGAAGACGCGGCGCTGTTGGCCAAAGTGCGTCACTATCTCTGGAAAAACGCCCATCTCGTTTCCAAAGTCGTGGAAGGCAAAGAGGAAGAAGGCGCGAAATTCCGTGACTACTTCAATCATCACGAACCTATTGCTAACGTTCCCTCTCATCGCGCGCTAGCCATGTTCCGTGGCCGCAACGAAGGCGTACTGCAACTTTCACTGAATGCCGATCCTCAGTTTGATGAAGCACCGCGCGAAAGCTACTGCGAACAAATCATCATCGACCATTTAGGTTTGCGTCTGAACAATGCACCGGCTGATGCATGGCGCAAAGCCGTAGTGAACTGGACATGGCGTATCAAGGTGCTATTGCATCTGGAAACCGAGCTGATGGGTACGCTGCGCGAACGCGCAGAAGACGAGGCTATCAACGTATTCGCCCGTAACATGCATGACCTGCTGATGGCAGCCCCTGCGGGGATGCGCGCAACGATGGGTCTCGATCCAGGGCTGCGTACCGGCGTTAAGGTTGCCGTGGTAGATGGTACTGGCAAACTGGTTGCCACAGATACCATTTATCCACATACCGGGCAGGCTGCTAAAGCCGCTGCGGTAGTTGCAGCGCTGTGTATCAAACACAACGTTGAGCTGGTTGCGATTGGCAACGGTACCGCATCTCGCGAAACTGAACGCTTCTATTTAGACGTACAACGTCAGTTCCCTGAAGTTAAGGGACAGAAAGTCATCGTCAGCGAAGCGGGCGCATCGGTTTACTCGGCGTCAGAATTAGCGGCTCAAGAGTTTCCCGACCTGGATGTATCCATCCGTGGAGCGGTATCTATCGCCCGTCGTCTGCAAGATCCCTTAGCTGAACTAGTCAAAATCGATCCAAAATCAATCGGTGTTGGTCAGTATCAGCATGATGTCAGCCAAACTCAGCTGGCTCGCAAATTGGATGCGGTTGTCGAAGACTGCGTAAACGCCGTCGGTGTAGATCTGAATACAGCCTCAGTGCCGTTGCTGGCGCGAGTCGCTGGTCTCACCCGTTTGATGGCGCAAAATATCGTTGGCTGGCGCGATGAAAATGGCCGCTTCAGCAACCGCGAACAACTGCTTAAAGTTAGCCGTTTAGGCCCTAAAGCGTTTGAACAATGTGCCGGCTTCCTGCGTATCAATCACGGCGATAACCCGCTTGATGCATCCACCGTTCACCCTGAAGCTTATCCTGTTGTGGAGCGTATTCTGGCAGCAACACGTCAGAGCCTACAGGAGCTAATGGGTAACCCAACCGAATTGCGTAACCTGAAAGCCAGCGAATTTACCGATGAGCGTTTTGGTGTACCAACCGTCACGGATATCATCAAAGAGCTGGAAAAACCGGGCCGAGATCCTCGCCCTGAGTTCAAAACGGCGACCTTTGCCGACGGCGTTGAAACCATGAACGATCTCCAGCCGGGGATGATTTTGGAAGGCTCCGTGACCAACGTGACCAATTTTGGTGCATTCGTTGATATCGGTGTTCACCAAGATGGTTTGGTTCACATCTCGTCCTTGGCCGATAAGTTTGTTGATGATCCACATAAAGTGGTTAAAGCAGGCGATATCGTGAAGGTTAAAGTCATGGAAGTGGATATGCAGCGCAAGCGTATCGCTTTAACCATGCGTTTGGATGAGCAGCCAGGAGAAGGGGGTTCACGTCGTGGTAGCGCAGAACGCACCACAGAGCGTCAGCGTCCTGCCAACAGCAATGCGCGACCTGCACGCAATGATAAGAAACAGGATAGCGGCAATAACAGCGCCATGGGCGATGCATTGGCCGCCGCTTTAGGAAAGCTGAAGCGCTAAGGGAATCCTCAAATCACCTTCCCTCTCCTCGATTTTCGATGAGGGAAGGTGAGATTCATCACATTTTACAAATCTAAATGAGTATTCATTGCAATTACATCAGTGAATGCCCATGTGTCACCCATCCAACTTGATAACAAATAGTTAAAAGTAGTTTCTTTAGCGCGCTATTTTTAACATTATTAATGTTTAGAAACTCAGTTTTATTAACCTATTAATTCCCTAACTTTGCTGATAAACAGCCACCTTTCATTCAAATTTATTTCCTCCTCCCTACAAACCTCATTAGTTTTATCAAATATATTGAATATATAACCGCTGTGTCTTTTAATTTCATAGAGATAAGCCGTGAAAGACATACAAATTATTAACTCTTGTAACCAATGATTCTCATTT
Source organism: Hafnia sp. HMSC23F03 (assembly GCF_001816025.1). NCBI lineage: Bacteria > Pseudomonadati > Pseudomonadota > Gammaproteobacteria > Enterobacterales > Hafniaceae > Hafnia > Hafnia sp. HMSC23F03. The sequence continues at coordinate 38,703 of NZ_KV824196.1, read as the reverse complement.
GCGATAGCTGAAAAATAGTGCTAAAACGGCACAATAAGGATTGAATTACAGCTAATCCGCCGAGGACGTTGACGACAGATTTCACAGCCCTTGGCGACTTTTTTCCTGTGATTTTAATAATGATTCTCAATATTATTATATTACGCATTCTCCAATGCCATCTTGCATCACTCTTCTAGAATGCGCGGCGCTATCGCCAAGGATAAAAATAATCCGGTTCTCCCGTCTGATATAAAACCTCAGACCCGAGTATTTCCCCGTAGCAAATTACCGAATGTAAGAAGGTTTTTTATGCATCAGCTTATTCCGGGCCACCAATATAAAATCATTGGCTTTTCGCCTTTAATTAGCCCTGCCTACCGTCAGAAATTACTTTCTCTGGGTTTTTTGCCAGGCTCTCCATTCAGCGTGGTTCGCATTGCGCCACTTGGCGACCCGATTGAAGTGAAATCGCGCCGTGTAAGCCTCGTACTGCGTAAAAAAGATCTTGAATTATTGACGATTGAATCGATGCCGCTGGACGATAAAACCAAAACTACCGTTATGACGCCACAGATTACGGCTAACGGCGCATAGCTCCGCGGATCGCTTTGCTGCTGGCCGATTGTCAGCAGCGATCATTTATGGGATGGCGATAAGACCTGTGGTCAACTCGTCTGCTGCACACTCTCCTTATAAAATGTTGGATTATGAAACAGCTCACCATCGGGTTAATTGGTAACCCCAACTCAGGTAAAACCACGCTATTCAACCAGCTGACAGGCTCCCGCCAGCGCGTTGGTAACTGGGCCGGCGTCACGGTAGAACGTAAAGAAGGTCATTTCACGACTCAGGAACATCAAGTCAAGCTGGTAGATCTACCCGGTACTTATTCGCTGACAACGATTTCAGAACAGACATCGTTGGATGAGCAGATCGCTTGTCACTATATCCTGAGTGGGGACGCTGATTTAATCATCAACGTCGTTGATGCCTCTAACCTTGAGCGCAATCTGTATCTAACGCTGCAACTTCTCGAGTTAGGTATCCCCTGCATCATCGCACTGAATATGCTGGATATCGCTCGCAGTCAGCAGATTGATATTGATATTGAAGCCCTTTCTCGTCGCCTTGGTTGCCCGGTGATCCCGCTCGTTTCTACCCGCGCCAGCGGCATCGTTGAGCTGAAAAAAGCTATCGATTTGCCACCAACATGCGCCGTTGAAGCGCTAGTCGAATATCCACCACTGCTGCTAGGACAGGTGGATCGTTTGTCTCAAGCAATGCCTGACACTCTCGCGGTGCAGCAACGTCGCTGGCTAGCACTACAGTTGCTGGAAGGAGATATTTACAGCTCAACACGTGCCAGCAATGCATTGAAAATTCTGCCTGAAGTGCAGGACACACTGAAGCGCACGCTAAACGAAGATCCTGCATTGATCATTGCGGATTCGCGCTATCAAAGTATTACGGATATTTGTGATTCCGTGAGTAACACCACCACGGCGCTGCCTAATATCCTGACGGAAAAACTAGACCGCATTATTCTCAACCGCTGGCTGGGCATACCGATTTTCCTGCTGGTGATGTACGTCATGTTTGTTCTAGCGATCAACATTGGTGGCGCGCTACAGCCGCTGTTCGACGTCGGTTCTTCTACCATCTTTGTCCAAGGTCTACAGTGGCTTGGGTATACACTGCACTTCCCTGAATGGCTGACCATTTTCCTTGCTCAAGGCGTTGGTGGCGGTATTAACACCGTCCTGCCTCTCGTCCCACAAATCGGGATGATGTATCTGTTCCTCTCCTTCCTTGAGGACTCCGGTTATATGGCTCGCGCCGCTTTCGTGGTTGACCGCATGATGCAGGCACTGGGCTTACCAGGTAAATCATTCGTTCCTTTGATCGTCGGTTTTGGCTGTAACGTACCTTCCGTTATGGGGGCGCGTACCCTAGATGCACCACGTGAACGCCTGATCACCGTGCTAATGGCACCATTTATGTCCTGCGGTGCGCGTCTGGCGATCTTTGCGGTGTTCTCTGCAGCATTCTTCGGCCAAGGCGGCGCACTGGTAGTGTTCTCGCTGTATATGCTCGGTATTGTCATGGCGATTCTGACAGGGCTGATGCTTAAGCACACTATCATGCGCGGTGAAGCGTCTCCGTTTGTGATGGAGCTACCGGTCTATCACGTCCCCCATTTGAAAAGCCTGCTTTTGCAAACTTGGCAGCGTCTGAAAGGCTTCGTGCTGCGCGCAGGTAAAGTTATCATCATCGTCAGTATCTTTATCGGTGCGCTAAACAGCTTCTCCTTCAGTGGAAAAGCCGTAGACAGCATCAACGATTCTGCGCTGGCTTCTGTCAGTAAAGTGATGACGCCATTGCTACAACCTATCGGCGTTCACAGCGATAACTGGCAGGCTACGGTCGGTTTAGTGACGGGTGCTATGGCGAAAGAAGTGGTTGTTGGTACCTTGAACACCTTGTACACCGCCGAGCAAATTCATGAAGAAGAGTTCGAGCCCGCTGCCTACAGCCTGATTGGTGGCTTAGAAGAAGCCGTGGGTGAAACATGGCAAAGCCTGAAAGACACCTTTAGCCTGAGCGTATTCGCTAACCCAATCGAAGCCAGCAAAGGTGATGGTGAGATGGGCTCAGGTTCAATGGGCGTCATGGGCAGCAAATTTGGCAGCGCGAGCGCCGCTTATGCCTACCTGATCTTCGTTCTGCTATACGTACCTTGTGTATCAGTGATGGGCGCTATTGCCCGTGAAAGCAGCCGAGGCTGGATGACATTTTCCATTCTGTGGGGCTTGAACGTCGCATATTCACTGGCAACCGTGTTCTATCAGGTGGCTAATTTCACCAGCCATCCACAATACAGCACCATAGCCATTGCCCTTGTCGTGATATTCAATGCGTTAGTATTGGTCGCCCTACGCCGTTCACGCGATCGAGTGAGCGTCCGTTTAGTCAACGACCCCGCCAGCTGCTGCTGTGATACCGGTAAGGGCAGCTGTCATTAAGACTAATGACGCACGGTGAGTATTAAGAGGAAGACAGAATGGCAAGCCTGCTAAAAGTACGCGATACGGTTGCCCTACACGGCCGCATCGAGCTCAATCAGCTCTGCCGCGAAGTCAACGGCTCGCCAGCCATGGTGCTGGCGATGCTAGAACGCTTAGAGCAAATGGGCTGTGTAGAAAAAGTTGATGACATCGATAATGGCTGCGTAAGCGGCAGCTGCAAAGGATGCCCTGAGACGAGTAAGAACTGTGAGACGGTGGTATACAAGACGAAGGGGATACACTGATTACTGGTGTTCGCTTAGCCTGTTGTAACTGCGGTGTAGGTTTCAGTGTAAGGTTTCGTACGCCTAGAACGCCTAAATCTACATAGACACGGTGCAGGCATCCAAGCAAGGCGGCTCAATCGCCGACGTCCTGTCGGCGAATCCTAACCTACATACCCCTTTTCGGCTGAAGGACAACGAGCCGGAGTTTGGGGCGGCCTGGATGGCCGATACCAAACCGGAGCGGAAATAGCGTCTAGGATAAAACCCTCTTACTCCTCTCTCCCCCACGTCTCCACCACCTCACAAAACTCCGCCGGATGTGACACAAACGGCGCATGAGCTGATTTTTGAATCACCACGGACTTGCTCCTAGGGCAAGACTCATCCAGCAGCGCAGCGACCTTACGAGGTACTAATCCATCCAGATAACCGTAAATACGTAGCAGCGGCATAGATAAGTCTGCAATCTGCTCACGTAAATCTTCAGTACGGAGAATATCCAAACCCCCGTTGAGTACCTCAACTGATGGCATCGGCTGTGTTAGCACCACGTCTTTTAAAATACGGGCATCCTGCCGTGCGCTTTCCGTACCCAAGGTCTGTAATGCTAAGAAGCGCTCTACGGTGCGTTTAAAATCTTCACTCAGTTGATGTTGAAAGCCGCTTAACACCTCATTTTTAATCCCAGGCCATCCTTCACGAGCCGTAAAACATGGAGAGGACGAAACGGTAATCAGCGAGGAAACCCGCTCAGGGTAACGTAGCGCAATATCGCTTGCGACTAAGCCGCCCATCGACCATCCCAGCCAAATGGCTTTCTCTGGCGCTTGCCGGATCACAAGGTCACTCATCTGAACCAACGTTAGCGCACCAAATCCCTGACTGCGACCATAGCCTGGCAGATCCACCAGATGCACACGAAATTGCGTACTTAATCGCGGCAAAATGCAACGCCACACCTCGGCATTCAGCCCCCATCCGTGCAACAACACAAGATCGCGGTCGCCTTCGCCACAAGTATGCCAATAGAGTTCATTCATCAGTTATTGTCCGTCTCTTAGAGCCGCATTCTCAGGAGGAGAAAATGTTCATTATCAGTGCCCGCTGCTGGATCTGTCAGCTTCCGCTAAGGGTCCCAACACAGGGAATTTGCAGTTTCTGTACTGCGGCGAGCTTAAACACACTCTCGGTTTGCCCACGCTGTGGACTCCCCAGTGGCGACCCAAAACGGATCTGCGGTCGATGCATACAAAAGCCTCCGTATTGGCAGCAGCTCATTTTTGTCAGCGACTACCAGCTGCCACTGAGCCAATTGATACATCGTCTAAAATACCAAGGAAAATGGCAAATAGGATCGGCGCTAGCGCGACTCATGCTGTTGAGCTATCTAGACGCTCGCCGAACGCGGCTCCTGCCAACCCCCGATCTCGTTACGATTATACCACTGCATCGGCAACGCCAATGGCGAAGGGGCTTCAATCAAAGTGACTGGCTCGCGAAGCCTCTCGCCCGATGGTTACAATGTCCATATTCTCCCGAACTGCTAAAGCGTACACGCAATACCCGCCCCCAACAAAGTCTCTCCGCAGTGAGACGTCGCCGCAATTTACGTGACGCCTTTACCTGCCAGCAAAATCCTTCAGGTAAACATATTTTATTAGTCGATGATGTACTCACCACCGGCAGCACTATCGGAGAAGTTAGCCGCCTGTTGATAGCTCAAGGCGCTAAATCCATACAAGTTGTATGCCTTTGTCGAACCTTGTGAGCACTTTACAATCGGCGTATTATAACCAACCAGATGAGTCAACTATTGAGCAAATGCCATGATCCGTATTACCGAAGCTGCCCAAGAGCACTTTGCCAAGCTGCTGGCAAACCAAGAAGCAGGCACCCAGATCCGTGTTTTCGTGATTAATCCAGGCACGCCAACCGCAGAGTGCGGCGTTTCCTATTGCCCACCGGATGCGGTAGAAGCGAACGATACCAAACTCGATTTCGAGAAATTATCAGCCTATGTTGACGATGTAAGTGCACCCTATCTGGAAGATGCAGAGATCGACTTTGTTACCGATCAGCTAGGTTCTCAGCTAACGCTGAAAGCGCCTAACGCCAAAATGCGTAAAGTAGACGATGATGCTCCGCTGATCGAACGCGTGGAGTACGTGCTGCAATCGCAGATTAACCCACAGCTGGCGGGTCACGGCGGCAAGGTAACGCTGATGGAAATCACCGAAGACGGCATTGCTATTCTGCAGTTCGGTGGCGGCTGTAACGGCTGTTCAATGGTGGACTACACCTTGAAAGAAGGCATCGAGAAAGAGCTGCTGCAGAAATTCCCTGAGCTGAAAGGCGTACGCGATCTGACTGAACACGAACGCGGCGAACACTCTTACTACTGATTTTCTGATACTACTGATTTTCTGATTTACGCAACTCCGCCCAGCCCCTGAAGTTAGAGTGGCTGGGAGGGGTAATTTATTACTGCGTTAGACCAAAATCACTTCCACGCCTTGGGCTTTCAGCTGTTCAATGACTTTCTCGTCAGCGGCTTTGCCCGTTATTACAATATCAATCTGCTCGGCGCGGCTGAATAGCATGCCTGCCCGCTGTCCAACTTTGCTACTATCCGCCAGCACCACCAATTTCCCGACATAGTTGAGCATCTTCTGCTCAGCCATCGCCGTCAGCATATCGGTCTTATAGAGACCTTCTGCGGTGAGCCCCTTGCCACTCGTGAACATCCAGTGCCCCGCATATAACGAAGACTCGCCTTCCTGCGGTGCCAATGTGATAGCTTGGCTACGATTATATTGGCCGCCCATAATCACCACGCTGTCATGCTCCTGTTCAATCAGGAAGTTGGCCAACGGCAGATAGTTAGTAATCACCTGAGCATCTTTGCCACAAATTTCACGCCCCAGCGTGAAAGCCGTTGAACCACAGTTGATGACGATGCTTTCCCCTGGCTTTACCAGCTGTGACGCTGCGCGCGCGATGCGAACTTTCTCTTCATGATTCTGCGCTTGATGAATATTCATCGGGGTCCAAGCCACACGATTTTGGCTCACCGCTTCAGCACCGTTACGTACTTTCTTCAGCTTACCGCTTTCGCCCAGTTTGTTAATGTCACGACGCGCCGTCGCAGGAGAAACTTGAAGGCGATCAATTACCTGCTCAACGGTAACAAATCCAGTTTGTTGCAGCATTTCCAGCAAGAGCTGATGCCTTTGCGATTCAGTCATGATTAATTCCAGCGCATAGATGATTATTTGGTGATTATATTTGAAGATAGTAAAAAAAACACGTTTTAAAGCAGTTGTTATAAAACGCAAAAGCCGAGTATATAACTCGGCTTCAAGGGCAGTATTAGACTGATTATTATAAGAATGATTTGAACGGCAAATCAGGTTCAATAGTGAAACAATCATCAAAGCCGCGTGGATAATGATATTCGAAATTATCCTTATCTAACGGATAGGTAAACTTACCGCCAACCTGCCAGATAAATGGCTTAAAGCCATATTTCAGGCGATCTTTTTTCATTTCCCACAGCACGCGAATCTCTTGGGGATCGGCTTGGAAGTTTGACCAAATATCGTGATGGAACGGGATCACAACCTGCGTTTTTAGCGATTCCGCCATGCGTAAAATATCCGAGCTGGTCATCTTGTCGGTAATTCCACGTGGGTTTTCGCCATATGAGCCCAACGCCACATCGATTTTATGCTCGTTGCCATGCTTCGCGTAGTAGTTGGAATAGTGTGAGTCACCGCTGTGATACAGATTACCGCCTGGGGTTTTAAACAAATAGTTCACCGCGCGCTTATCCATACCGTCCGGTAATACACCCGCCGCTTTTTCATTGGCTGGCAGCGTAATCAGCGCCGTGCGGTCAAAAGCATCCAGAGCGAGGATTTCCACATCCTTGATTTTCACTACGTCGCCCGGTTTCATCACGATGCAGCGCTCACGCGGCACGCCCCAGCCAACCCACAGATCTACGCAGGTCTGCGGACCGATAAACGGAACGCTGCTATCGCAGTTTTGCATCACCGCGGCGGCGACATTAACGTCAATATGGTCATTGTGGTCGTGAGTAGAAAGCACCGCATCAATCTGGCGGATGGCAAATGGGTCTAGCACAAACGGCGTGGTGCGTAGGTTCGGCTGCAATTTTTTCACCCCAGCCATGCGTTGCATCTGATGACCATCCTTCATCAGTGGGTTACCGTGGCTCTGTTTCCCTGTACCACACCAGAAATCGACGCAGATATTGGCACCCCCTTCAGATTTCAGCCAAATGCCCGTACAGCCGAGCCACCACATGGCAAAAGTACCCGGTGCAACTTTCTCCTGCTCAATCTCTTCGTTTAGCCAAGAACCCCATTCTGGAAAAGTACTTAGGATCCAAGACTCTCGGCTGATGCTTTCAATCTTACTCATGGTGTACCCCTCATCGTATTCAGGTCTGCGGCAGGGAGAGTAACGCTCCTCACCTTCGCTGTTTAAATCAAAATAAATCACAAAAAGAATAAATATGATTTGTTATGAGAAATCTACCATGATTAAAGTCAGACGCAAAACCTAATTTTCTATGATGACACTCACAAAAACATCATTAAAAAAGACGCATGAGCGTTTTATTGCACAACAAAAACAATGTAAACAATTGTTCTAAATGCACAAAAATAGAAATCCAGATAAGCTAAGACAAAATTTAATACCCACACAGTTCAAGTTGAGATACATCTCACAAATAATCAAATAAAATCTTTTAATGATTCTTTGTGATTGTTAGAGTGATTTTGTACAAAACAGAACCTGTCTGTGAACAACAAAGAGAAACACGGCAGGAATAAAAGCCAAAAGCCGAGCGGAGTGCTTTATGGAAACCCTCTACAACATCTTCACCATATTCTTTAATCAGGTCATGACAAATGCCCCGTTGCTGCTGGGTATCGTGACATGCTTGGGATATTTGCTATTACGCAAGAGCGCAACTGTCATTATCAAAGGCACCATCAAAACTATTATTGGTTTTATGCTACTTCAGGCGGGTTCAGGCATTCTGACCGGCACCTTCAAGCCCGTCGTTGCCAAGCTGTCAGAAGTGTATGGTATCAACGGTGCAATATCAGATACTTACGCAGCAATGATGGCTACCGTCGAACGCATGGGAGATGCTTATAGCTGGGTGGGATATGCCGTGCTGCTGGCGCTGGCGCTCAACATTCTCTACGTGCTGTTTCGTCGTATTACCGGTATCCGCACCATTATGCTAACCGGCCACATAATGTTTCAGCAGGCCGGTCTTATCGCGGTCTTCTTCTACATTTTTGGCTACCCGATGTGGACAACGATTGTCTGCACTGCGGTTCTCGTCTCACTATATTGGGGCATCACCTCCAATATGATGTTCAAGCCAACTCAGGACGTCACCGACGGCTGCGGTTTCTCCATTGGCCACCAGCAGCAATTCGCGGCATGGATTGCCTGTAAGGTCGCCCCTTACCTTGGCAAAAAAGAAGAGAGTGTTGAAGACCTCAAGCTGCCAGGCTGGTTAAACATTTTCCATGACAACATCGTTTCTACCGCCATTGTCATGACCGTGTTCTTCGGCACCATCCTCTGTTCCTTCGGCATCGACACCGTGCAACAGATGGCAGGGAAAACACACTGGACAATCTATATCCTGCAAACTGGCTTCCAATTTGCCGTCGCTATTTTCATTATTATTCAGGGCGTACGCATGTTCGTGGCGGAGCTCTCTGAAGCTTTCAACGGTATTTCTCAACGTCTGATCCCCGGTGCTGTTCTGGCTATCGACTGTGCGGCAATCTATAGCTTTGCACCTAACGCCGTTGTGTGGGGCTTCATGTGGGGGACTATAGGACAGCTGATTGCGGTAGGCATTTTGGTTGGTATTGGCTCTTCCATCATGATTATTCCCGGTTTCATTCCTATGTTCTTCTCCAATGCCACCATCGGCGTGTTTGCCAATCACTACGGCGGCTGGCGCGCAGCACTTAAGGTTTGTCTCATCATGGGAATGATTGAGATCTTTGGCTGCGTTTGGGCGGTCAAATTGACCGGACTGAGCGCATGGATGGGAATGGCTGACTGGTCGATTCTGGCACCGCCAATCATGCAAGGCTTAACGTTTGGTCTGTGGTTTATGGGCGTCATTATTGCCATCGCACTGATTTACATGTTCTTCGCTGGCCGCACTCTGCGCGCTGAAGAAGATGCAGAAAAAGCAGCACTCAACGAATCTTCTGCAAATTAATTAACTGGAGCACAAATCATGACAGTACGAATCCTAGCGGTATGCGGTTGTGGGCAAGGCAGTTCCATGATTATGAAAATGAAAGTCGACCAGTTTCTGACACAGCAAAACATCGATCACAGCGTCAATAGCTGCGCCGTTGGTGAATATAAATCAGAACTGAGCGGCGCAGATATCATCATTGCCTCGACCCACGTCGCCGATGAAATCACTGTGACCGGCAATAAATACGTCGTTGGCGTACGCAACATGCTTTCTGCCGCAGACTTTGGCCCCAAGCTGATGGACGTGATTAAAGAGCACTTCCCTAAAGACATTAAGTAACAGGAGCAGGTATGAAACTGCGTGATTCTCTGGCTCAAAACCACTCTATCCGTTTGCAGGCTGAAGCCAGCACTTGGCAAGAAGCGGTCAAGATTGGCGTTGACCTCTTGGTTCAAGCCGACGTTGTCGAGCCTCGTTACTATCAGGCCATTCTTGATGGCGTTGAGCGATTTGGTCCTTACTTCGTTCTGTGTCCCGGTTTAGCGATGCCGCACGGCAGGCCGGAAGAGGGGGTGAAGAAAACCGGTTTTTCTTTGGTAACTCTCAAAACGCCACTCTCGTTTAACCATGAAGATAACGATCCGGTTGATATTCTGATCACCATGGCGGCCGTTGATGCCCATACGCATCAGGAAGTCGGGATCATGCAGATCGTTAACCTATTTGAAGATGAAGCAAATTTTGATCGCCTACGTGCGTGCCGCACCGAACAGGATGTTCTAGATCTGATCGATCGGGCCAACGCCGTACAGGCTTAACACTCACCAGACCTACCCGCCCTCCCCTGTATGGGGAGGAAATACACAGTGTCATTCTGTTCCTCCCTCATAAGGGCGGCTGGGTAGGCTCATGTCAAAAACTTACTTTTGGAGTACACAAATGTCTCACTCATTACCGATGCTGCAGGTGGCACTTGATAATCAAACCCTAGATGACGCCTACAAAACCACTCGCTTAATCGCCGAAGAGGTCGACATTATCGAAGTGGGCACTATTTTGTGCGTTGGTGAAGGCGTACGCGCGGTGCGCGATCTTAAAGCGCTCTATCCGCACAAAATCGTGCTGGCTGACGCCAAGATCGCCGATGCAGGAAAAATCCTCTCGCGCATGTGTTTTGAAGCCAATGCCGATTGGGTCACCGTCATTTGCTGCGCAGATATCAATACTGCCAAGGGCGCGTTAGACACTGCCAAAGAGTTTAATGGCGACGTGCAAATCGAGCTGACCGGTTATTGGACTTGGGAACAGGCTGCAGAATGGCGCAGTGCCGGTATTCAACAGGTCGTTTATCACCGCAGTCGTGATGCTCAGGCCGCTGGCGTGGCATGGAGCGACGCCGATATCTCATCGATTCGCCGCTTAGCCGATATGGGTTTCAAAGTGACTGTCACCGGTGGGCTCGCGTTAGAGGATTTACCTTTGTTCAAAGGGATTCCAATCCACGTATTTATCGCAGGCCGCAGCATCCGCGATGCCGCTAGCCCAGTAGAAGCAGCCCGCCAATTCAAACGTTCTATCGCCCAACTATGGGGCTAAGGTAAATCTCATGCTCCAGAAAGCCGTCCCTCTCGGAATATACGAAAAAGCACTGCCTGCGGGTGAAGACTGGCTGCCGCGTTTGCAGCTGGCCGCAGAACTCGGATTCGATTTCGTTGAAATGTCGCTCGATGAAAGCGATGTGCGTTTGGCGCGGCTTGACTGGAGTCGTGAACAGCGTTTGGCATTGGTCAATGCCATTGCCCAAACCGGCGTGCGCGTACCCTCGATGTGCCTAAGCGCGCACCGCCGTTTCCCTCTAGGCTCAGAAGACGACGCTGTTCGCGATCAGGGTTTAGAGATCATGCGCAAAGCCATTTGTTTAGCACAAGACGTCGGCATCCGCGTGATTCAGTTGGCTGGCTATGATGTCTATTATCAAACGGCCAATAACGCTACCCGCGAACGCTTCCGCGACGGCCTGAAGCAGTCGGTAGAAATGGCAAGCCGCGCTCAGGTAACGCTGGCGATGGAAATTATGGACTACCCGCTGATGAACTCAATCAGCAAGGCTCTCGGCTATGCCCACTATCTCAATAATCCGTGGTTCCAGCTCTATCCTGACATCGGCAATCTTTCCGCATGGGATAACGACGTGCAGATGGAGTTGCAGGCTGGCAGCGGCCACATCGTCGCCGTTCACGTCAAAGATACTCAGCCGGGTAAGTTTAAAAACGTACCGTTTGGCACAGGTGTCGTGGAATTTGAACGTTGTTTCGCCACGCTCAAAGAGAGCGGCTACTGCGGCCCTTATCTGATTGAAATGTGGAGCGAAACCGCAGCCGACCCGATTATGGAAGTGAAAGCCGCCCGCGACTGGGTTAAGCAACGCATGGCTAATGCAGGGTTAGCAGTAGAGGAGGTCGCATAATGCAGTCACTCAAGCAGCAAGTTTTTGACGCCAATATGGCGCTGCCACACTATGGTCTTGTCACATTCACATGGGGCAACGTGAGTGCCATCGACCGCGAACGAGGAATCGTCATTATCAAACCCAGCGGAGTGCCTTACGACACCATGAAAGCTGATGATATGGTGGTGGTCGATTTACAGGGCAATATCGTGGAAGGCGAGTATCGCCCATCATCCGACACGCCGACTCATCTGGAGCTTTATCGCCGCTATCCTCATCTCGGCGGTATTGTGCACACCCATTCGACTCATGCCACGGCGTGGGCGCAAGCAGGGTTATCTATTCCCGCTTTAGGTACCACACATGCTGACTATTTCTTCGGTGACATTCCCTGTACCCGTGCGCTGACCGTTGACGAAGTAGCAGGAGACTATGAGCTCAATACTGGCAAAGTGATCGTAGAAACACTGGGTGATACAAATCCCATGCATACCCCTGGAATAGTGGTTTACCAACATGGGCCATTTGCATGGGGTAAAGATGCTTTAGATGCTGTGCATAACGCCGTGGTGATGGAAGAGGTTGCCAAGATGGCCTGGATTGCCTGCGGTATTAATCCGCGTTTACGGCTGATTGACCCCTATTTGATGGATAAGCATTTCAGCCGCAAGCACGGCCCAAATGCCTACTATGGGCAAAAATAAGCTAACTGATATCTAAGGAGGGCTACCATGTCTGTGAAAGACTTGTTTGTACAAACCGATCCTGCTCGCCGCCGTTATGGCGTAGCGACTTTAGTGGGCTTTGCTGCGGGGATTATGTCTGCTTTCGTCAAATGGGGCGCGGAAGTGCCATTGCCGCCACGTACCATTAGCGATGGTCGTGCCGAGTTTAATCCGCCATATCTGTTTTTACGCGATTATCTCGGTATTGATCCCACCAGTACCGTCTATACCTTTTCCGAACACATCATTAATCCGGTGATGGTGACACATATTCTCTTCTCGCTCGTGTTCGCGATAGGTTACTGCATCGTCGCCGAACGCTTTCCAAAAGTGAAAATGTGGCAAGGCGTAATGGCGGGGATTATTTGTACCATCGCTGTACATGGGATCAGTTTCCCTCTACTTGGGCTAACTCCGCCTCTGTCGCAGTTACCTGCCGATGAATACATCTCAGAAATCTTTGGTCATATCGTCTGGTTCTGGGCCATAGAGCTGATCCGCCGCGATCTACGTAATAGGATCACGCATGAGCCTGATGCGGAAGTCCCGCTAGATGCTCCTTATCGGTAAAGCACGGTAATACTTCGTTCGCCAGACGCGTTCAAAACACCACTCGCGCTGGCGAACGAAATCTATCTCATCGTTACTTATCCAGATACATCTTGCGCAAATAATGTGGCACAGCATCATCCACGTTGCTGCCAATCACTTCCAAATTTGGCAGTGCGTCTTTCAGGCGCTGATGAGAATCGCGCATGATGCAGCCTTTCCCAGCCATGGATAGCATCTCCATATCATTCATGCCATCACCGAAGGCGATGCAGTCTTTCAACGTATAACCTAGCAGCTTGGCCACATATTCCAGCGCATGACCTTTGGAAACACCGCCCGCCATCACTTCCAAACAGGTTGGAAATGAGAAACTGACGTTTACACGATCGCCCCAGCGCGCATTTATGGCCTCTTCCAACGGCAGCAGTTTTTCATGCGTCTCGCTGGTGAAATAGATTTTGCAGATCCCATCAGTTGGCAGCAGAGCTGGCTCAAAAACCTGATAGTGGAATACAGACTCTTGGAAGAACTCCCTTTGCTCTGGACTTTCACGGTTCATAAACCAATCATCATTACGATAGACGTTGGTCAGAATCTCAGGGTCATCGTGCACGATAGTATAGAGGTCGCGAGCGATATCTTCGTCAACGTTATGACTAAAGATTAACTCACCGGCAGTATTGTGAACACGTGCGCCATTAGACGTAATCATAAAAGCACTGATACCTAAGCTATCGCGAACCTGTGCAATATCAATATGATGGCGACCAGTTGCAAAGACAAAATTCACACCTAGCTGGGTCAGCTGTTGCAGAGTTTCGCGCGCAAAGGGAGTCAATGTATGAGCAGGAGACAGCAGGGTACCGTCCATATCAGAAGCAACAATGTGGTACATAAAGTGTGTTCTAACCTCAGCTGGGGTTGGCGGCAGTTTCTGCCTGTGAATCAGTATGTAAGGCGTAAAAATCCAAAATGGCATTTAACGCTTCAGAGCGCTGTGCGTCCCGCTCAAACAGGATCTCATGGCGTGCGCCCTGGATGATATGGGGAACACCGCCGTAAGGTGGGTTTCCCGCTTTCGAGAGTGCCTGACAAAAAGCAAAATGTGATGCATTCGTGACGACCCTATCGCCACCGGCTTGTAACAGCAGCAGCGGCGTAACAATATTCTTCGCCTGTGCGATAGCCCGCTCTCCTGCCTGAATGCTTTCGCGCACCCAGTGGTAAGTTGGCCCACCGACCTGTAGTTCAGGATAATCGGCGTAATAGCGTAAAAAACGGCGGTAGCGCACACGACTATGAGTTAACTCATTGACGATAAAAGGCAGTGGACGCCAGTGGCCGGTACCGAGCGCATAATTATCGCGCATAGTAGGATAACGTTCGGCCCAGTCAGTAATGCGTTTAGCAAGCCACAGCGGCATAGGCAACTTAATGCCGGTCATAGGTGAACATAGCGCTGCGGCATCAACCCCCTGCGGCTTACGCGCCAAAAAGAGCGCCATAATTGCACCCCCCATCGAATGCGCTAGTGCAAAGCGTTGCTGATAGGGCTTCGACAGAATCTCCTGCTGCCAAAGGATTTCGAGGTCATCGACGTAATCATCAAAACGAACTACGTGGCCACGGTGATGATCTTCTAGCATTCGACCCGACTTCCCTTGACCGCGGTGATCGACAATCACCACGTCGTAGCCGCTATGAAAAAGATCGTAGGCTAATTCAGGGTATTTCATGTAGCTTTCGATGCGTCCCGGAGAAATCAGTATCACGCGGGTGTGCTGTTCGGACGTAAAACGGACAAAGCGAATCGATACATCATCCACGCCCATGAATACATCTTCCTGACGCTGCTGCCAGAAATCAAGCAATGGGCCGGTGGTAAATGCTGCAAATTCGTTCTCGCGCTGCAACCAGCTTTGGGTCAGAGCAGACATATGAGTCGTTATCGTCCTTTGGTAATTTTGTGAACAACTGCACAAGAAATAGCTGATTTGTATTGTGGCACAAAAGCCTGCATTCAGGGAGTGATTACCCTATCGTTGCCATAACTCGCGCCAAAACAGCGATTATTAGTTACGCACATGAATACATTCACTCATATCTAATAAATTCACTTGCGCATCGTCACACATTTTGTAAGTTTGGTTAATGGGGCAAGCCCCACCGCACAGACAGGCGGCTTCAATGTTTTATTCAACTTCTTATTAATATAAAAACCTCCAAGGTAGGACAGCATATGAAAAACGTTGGTTTTATCGGTTGGCGCGGAATGGTCGGCTCCGTTCTCATGCAGCGCATGATTGAAGAGCGCGACTTCGACGCCATTCGCCCGGTTTTCTTCTCCACATCCCAGCATGGTCAACCCGCGCCTACCTTTACCGGCCAGCAGGGTACCTTGCAAGATGCCTATGATATCGATGCGCTGACAGCATTAGATATTATCATCACCTGCCAGGGCGGCGATTATACCAACGATATTTACCCTAAGCTGCGCGCCAGCGGCTGGCAGGGCTACTGGATCGATGCCGCTTCATCGCTGCGCATGAACGAAGATTCAGTGATTATCCTCGATCCCGTGAACCACGATGTGATTCACGATGCATTAGACAGAGGGATTAAAACTTTCGCCGGTGGTAACTGCACCGTTAGCCTGATGCTGATGTCACTCGGTGGGCTATTTGCCAATGATTTGGTGGATTGGGTTTCCGTTGCCACCTACCAAGCTGCTTCTGGCGGCGGCGCACGGCACATGCGTGAATTACTGACGCAGATGGGCATGCTGCATAACAGCGTGGCTAAAGAGCTGCAAAATCCTGCATCAGCCATTTTAGATATCGAACGTAAAGTCACCGAACTTGGCCGCAGTGGTACTCTGCCAACGGATAATTTTGGCGTGCCATTAGCCGGTAGCCTGATCCCCTGGATCGATAAAGCTCTGGATAACGGGCAAAGCAAAGAAGAGTGGAAAGGCCAAGCCGAAACCAACAAGATTTTGGCAACCAAAGAGATCATTCCAGTTGATGGCTTATGCGTTCGCGTAGGCGCACTGCGCTGTCATAGCCAAGCCTTTACCATCAAACTGAAGAAAGATGTGGAAGTATCAGAGATCGAACAAATTCTGGCTAGCCACAATGACTGGGTAAAAGTCGTGCCTAACGACCGCGAACTGAGCATGCGTGAATTAACGCCTGCTGCCGTCACCGGCACACTTTCAACGCCGGTTGGCCGTCTGCGTAAACTCAATATGGGGCCACAGTATCTGTCGGCGTTCACCGTTGGTGACCAGTTGCTATGGGGTGCAGCGGAACCTCTGCGCCGCATGCTGAAGTTTGTGCTGTAAGTTTTTATGCCCCCCTATCAGGGGGGCTTAATAAGTAGATTGCCCTATCACACCTCTGCTACCGATTTCGGTACGCGCACCACTATGCGGGTAAATTTATCCGCCTCGCTCTCAACGCTTACCCCAAATCGCTCGCCATAACGGGCTTTAATCCTACGATCGACCAGATTCATCCCCAGCCCATCGCCACGGGGTTTCGACTGATAGAGACCGGCGTTATCTTCGATGCTTATCAAGATATCGTCCCCTTCGCACCAGCTATGCAGGCGAACTTCCCCAACGCCAAACAGCTGTGAGGTTCCATGCTTAATCGCATTCTCAACAATAGGTTGCAGCGAAAATGCAGGCAAACGCTCATTCAACAAAGACTCATCAATATCAAAATCAATCATTAAATGATCGGCAAAACGCGCCTTTTCGATTTCTAGATAGGCTTTCACATGTTCGATTTCATCGCCTAGCGTCACTTCATCGCTGCTGCGCTTAAGGTTTTTGCGGAAAAAGGTTGAAAGCGAAAGGACCAGTTTGCGCGCATGATTAGGGTCGCGGCGGATCACTGCCGATAAGGTGTTAAGCGCATTAAATAGGAAGTGTGGATTCACCTGCGCATGCAGAAGCTTAATTTCCGACTGCACCAACAGCTGCTTTTGCTGTTCATACTTACCCGCCAAAATCTGTGCTGACAGCAGGTGGGCAATGCCTTCCCCTAACGTGCGATTAATGCTGGAAAACAGCTTATTTTTCGGCTCATACAGCTTAATACTACCCACGACACGGTTATCTTCGCCACGCAGGGGGATCACCAGCGTTGATCCCAATTTGCAATTCGGCGTAATGGAGCACTGATAGGCGACTTCATTACCGTCGGCATAAACCACCTGATCGAGTTCGATCGCGCGATGCGTATGGTGAGAGGTAATAGGCGAACCGACCAGATGGTGATCGTCACCGATGCCAATAAATGCCAGCAGCTTTTCTCGGTCAGTGATCGCAACAGCCCCAACACCTAGCTCTTCATACAGTACGCGCGCAACTTTCATACTGTTTTTGGGGTTGAATCCCTGCCGCATCACCCCTTCGGCTCGCGCTGCAATTTGTAGGGCTTTGGAGGAAAATGCCGAGGTATACTTTTCAAAAATCGCCCGTCGATCGAGCAAGATCTGCATAAACATCGCAGCACCCACGGTATTGGTGATCATCATCGGTAAAGCGATGTTTTCCACCAGCTCTTCGGCCTCCCAGAAGGGGCGCGCCACGATCAGGATGATCAGCATCTGTAAACATTCAGCCAAAAATGTTATCGCGGCGATCACCAGAGGCTGGAATAGCAGATCTAGACGATTATTTTTCAGCATATAGCGATGCAATAATCCGCCAACCAAACCTTCAACGACAGTTGAAATCATGCAGGCCATCGCCGTCATACCGCCCATCGAATAACGATGTAAACCTCCTGTGAGCCCCACCAGAAAACCAACCGATGGTCCACCCAGCACGCCCCCCAGCACCGCACCAATGGCACGCGTATTCGCGATAGAATCGTCTATATGCAAGCCGAAGTAGGTGCCCATGATGCAAAACATCGAAAACGTGAGATAACACACCAGCTTGTGCGGCAGTCGAATCGTGACCTGCATCAGCGGGATAAACAGAGGGGTTTTACTCAGCAAATAGGCAATAACCAGATAGACGCACATCTGCTGGAGAAGGGAGAGGATTAAATCGATCTGGCTGACACCCATGGAAAATATCCTTCATTCACATGGCAGGTTGTATAAGGAAATGATTGTAACCTTACTCCTGAGCATCATGTAGAGGCTTTATCTGCGCTTATCATAACTCAAGCGACATTTTCGTTGGTTGTGCTCACGTTTCTTCCCCCTAGATCATCGGGATCGTGTGTTACGGTGAGGCGGAGAAGAGAATTTAGGCAAAAAAAAAGCCAGCACCCGAGCTGGCTAAAAAAACACTGGAAGCAATGTGAGCAATGTCGTGCCTTCTCGAAAGGACATCTTGGATAGCACTACCTGAATATGAGCTACCCCGGTACTGTGTCTCTAAGACTGTCTTCCCTAGAACGCATGGCAATGATAATCATTATCAATATCACTTGTAAAGTGTTTTTTTATTGATTAATAACCCTACTAAAATAAATTTTATCCTTTATATTTAATAGGTTATTAGCTAAGCCTTTGACAGGAAAAACAAATGATCGAGATTACAATTAGAGCCGCGACACCGCTAGACGTAGAAGAATTGCACAAATTACATACGCATCCACAGGTCTACGCGCAAACTTTGCAGTTGCCATATGCCACAACAGAGATTTGGGAAAAACGACTCGTTCACACCCCCGCAGGCCACTATCATCTCGTCGCCGTGAATGAAGACCGTATAGTTGGATGCATTAGTCTGGAAGCTTATCAACGCCCTCGAATGCGCCATAGCGGCACCTTCGGAATTAGCGTTCACTGTGATTTTCAGGGGCAAGGCGTGGGCCGTAAACTCATGACGGCAATGCTAGAGTTGGCCGATAAATGGCTAGATTTAAAACGCATTGAGCTTACGGTATATACCGATAATGCGGGAGCCATCACATTGTATAAAAAATTTGGCTTTGAAATTGAAGGAACCAGTCGCGGCTATGCTTATCGCGACGGGCAGTACGTTGATGTTTTTCATATGGCACGCTTACGTACGCTCACCCACTAACACCGCTTTATGGCTAACTAAATAACGGCAGAAATTGGCGTGATTCGTTAGCCCAAGCTTACGCATAGCGCTACGCTTATGCCCACTGATGGTTTTTTCACTCACCTTTAATCTGCGTGCAATCTCTCCGATACTTTGGCCCTGCTGCAAACAACTCATCACTCTCTCTTCGCTGCGAGTAATCTGTACACTATCCACTCCCATACTCTTCTCTAGAAAACGTCTTATTGCGTCACTACGCACAACAGCGCCCGAGAAGAGGTGATGCATAATCGCCTCACGCAGTACAGAAAGCGGCTCTTGTTTTGACAAAAGAGTATAAGTTTTGTAGGACATAACCCTAGATAAAACATAAGGATCTTCTGAACGAGTCAAAACGATCACCGGCAGATTAGGAAATGACACCTTCAATAATTGAAGTGTATCCAACGCACCCGATAACCCATATTCAAAAGGAACTATCTCAATGATTAAGGCATCAAAAGGTTTTAGCCTTTGCTTACTGATAAATTGAGAACATAAGTCGAATGGTTGACATTTTACCTTGATACCCTTCAGACAACTGTATATTCCCACCGCATCAACATATGAAGTTTCAACCAATGCAACTCTTAACATTTTATTCCCAAGAAAAATTAAATGAGGAAAAAACGGATTTCAAATTATTCTATAAATTTGCAATTCCATGTATAAATTCTTATAGAAAATAAATAGCAGGACTCTCAAGAAAACTATATCACTCTAATTTGTTATAAATACATGAACATTTCTGGTATGTTTTGTTTCTATGCAATCGCAAATCAACAGCATTATTGACCAAAAAAACCATTATTAATGGTGATATAAACTAAATAACCACCGCAACACAAGTTCAATAAATCGTTTTATTGTCATTTTCAGATCAATATAATTATAGGTTATACAATTAATATAATGGATTAGTATCATGACATTATGGTCAATCTATATATAATGATTATGGAGTACTAAAAACACCATTATAGTTATGGGATTAAATACCCATATTTCGGTATTACCTATTCACCTTACAAAGAAAAAATATGAAAAAAAACAATTTAGAAAAAGAACTATTTCTTTATAGCTCACACATACAAAAGCTACCCAATTTCAGGAAATGTGTTGAAAAGCACTATGACTTGATGTTATCAATGTGTAAAACACATCCGCTATTTTATAAAACGATGTTTAAGGATACTCGCTTTAATATTGCGATTACCGTCCTATGCTTTTATTTCACTCAAAAAGACCCTACATTATCTGATGTAAAGAACTATTGTGTTAACCACGGACTTGGAAGCCATAACAGTCTAGAATCATTGATGTTTTTCCTCAGAGTTGGCGGGAGATTAAATGTATCCAAAAGCGAAAAAGACAAGCGGATTCTGTTGTTTAACCCCACAGAAAAAGGGTTAAACGAAACTCGGCGTTATTTGGCTAACTCACTCGCCATCTTTCCTGAATTGCTACCTGATTATCGGTTAGAAAAAAACCATTTAGATAGCTATGAGGGATTAGAAAAATTCTTTATCCGCTGTGCTGAACTGTTCTTCAATGACGTTATTGTGAGCAACATTCTTCCTGACTCTCAGATTTTTTTATTGAAAGATGCAGGACATATGATTTTCATCCGCCTTTACCTTGAAGCATTAAAACAAAAGGAAAATCCCGGAGTCGCAACAACTATTTCCTACAGCCAAATCGCCAAAGAAACTTCTGTTTCGCGTACACATTTAAGGAGAATTGTTGATGCCGCGGCCAAGAAATCTCTGATGACACCACATGAAAATATGACGCTGACGTTACATGATTCGTTCATCACTCTCGCTGAGGAATATATGGGTCTATACTTCGCCTTTGTTATGTACTGTTTAGAGATTAATCCTAGTGATGAAAAATCGATATAGAACGCTATCAGCGAATTGACTTTTCATTTTCGTGATACAAACATGCCTAATTATCACTTAAATGACTACTTAATCGTCTGGGTGTAATCCCAAGAATTACCTTCATCGTTAATGAGCGAAAATGATATTGTCTCATTCATAGTATTAAGCGTTGGAGGTAATGGAATCTGGCGGTGGCTCTTTGGCGGTAATATTCCGATATCCAAAGGAATATTACGTATTGTCACACCAATAATGCTCAGATAATACTGCGTTGGATTTTCAATATTGAGGACACCGTTTTGTCGCTGAAACCTAATTTTATTTCCTACCGATTCTTGTAGGTGCGAGATCCCCGATGGACGTAAAAAAAGCTTCATCTGTGTGCGCAGCGCTATGGTCACTTTTTGCGTAGATTCACCAGACATACGCGGTGGAATCTCATAGATATTCAGCCAATACATCGACTCTCGCTCTTTTGGCAATGTGCTATCTATCACCATCAACCGTAGGCTTTTCATCTCTTCAGGTTGTAATTTGAAGACCGCGGGTAAAACCAAGATCGGTGAAGTACTTTTATCCGGAGTCGACTGCGGATCGCCATTATCAGACCAAGCCTGCACCACCACAGGGTAACTATTTTTATTCACTAGCTGTAACGATGCCTCAGTTTCTCCATCGTTAAACACCACTCGCGTCGCTTCCGCGTTGACGGCGGCCTGTGTGCTCTCGGAGGCTAGCAGGATGAAAAAAACGCCACCGATAAAACTACTGAATACGGATAAGAATCTGCGCATGCGCTTGATAGCTCCCTGCCGTTAGTTCATCACCACCGAACTTCTCTAACTGTGCCATAAACGTTTCGGTGTAACTGTTGATCCCTTGAGCCGTATTTGAATCCACCAATGTTTGGTCGCCACCAAGGATCGGTGACCAGCCCGTTGTTTTCGTCGTATCCGTCGTCAAAAACTGCATTGGCTGGTTATTGCGATAAATTTTCACCCCAACGCCCCGCGCATGACCAGCCGCACCGTACTGTTCGTCTAACAAATAGTTAGCTGCTCCAGAGGTAATCAAACCATATTTAGTCGCAGCGGCAACACTCGCAGGCGGAGCCAAAAATCCCAAGGCAATTTGTCCTGTTTTCAACCCTGAGGTTGCTGCCGACTGGCACTGAAAGTCCAATGTAAACGGTGACTGACTGACCTCGCCGGCCTGTAAAGCACTAATGTTAATCGCAGGCAAAGTGACTACCGGCGTAAAGTTACTCACTTTGCATGTCGCTCCTCGTCGGAACGTCACATAGTTATAGAGCCCTATCGACGCAGGCCACGTTCCATACCACCCAGGGAAACTGGTCTGAGAGTCAGCGCCGTCGGCAGGTCCAGTAATCCCTGGCCCACGAAACGCAATATAGGCATTTGGCTGGGTATAAGCGTATAAGTAGCTGGCCGCATTATTCGTACCGGAGCGGGCGTAGTTCAAACGAAATATCTCGGTTTGTACTGCACTGAAATTCTTCGCTTTAACCAGTAATCTTCCTTGGCTATCCGTATCGAGCCCAGTAAGTGGGCGAGATTTCCAGATTTTGTCGTAAAACTCACCGGTTTCCATATTGGTAAAACGAATAGCAATATTACGCACATAGGTGGCATAGGATTTCGGAGCAACGCCAGTGATGCTGCCGTCATCGTACATACCGGCATACGCCGCATCGCCGTTGGTTGCATAAACCTCATAAACCTTACCAGCATCTGCGGCATCGCAGCGAAATAGCACCTGTTCGCTCACGTATCCCGAATTAACCGCATAGGAAGTGAAGGGAGCAACACTGGATGCCAATAACGTCCCGTCGGGCTGGAAGTCATTGCTCGTGCTGATATCCACAACGCTCGGCAGCCCTAGAGAACCGTTGTTATAGTCCAAACTGCCATACCATAGAGCGCCTACGCCGTCGCTGGTACTGCTCAGCTGTGATTGAGCCGTAATTTTTGTGCATTGTGCAATGGCGGATGAAGACATCATCAGCAGGAAAAACGTGGATATCATCCCTGCCCTGACTTTTATCCCAAACATATCATTCCCCTTAATGAACAACACATTGCCCAGCGACAGAAACGAGCTCCTGCTGCTCTGAAGATTCTGGTAATACATAACTCACACGGCACATTTCTTGAGGACTATCCCCCCACTTAACCGTCAGTATTCCCTGTCGCTCACGCACACGAGCGTAAATTAGGCTGGCTTGGCCAGACATTCCCACCACATTATTCTGATCGTCGAGCACGCTCGCCCCCATCGGCAGGGCTTCTGTACCGTTGATTTTGGCCTTGATTAGCACGCCATAACCGCTCAGGGTATCGAAAGATGCTTTCACTGCAGCGCCAGCATAGGGAATAACTCGGCTTTGAGTACTTTTGAGCTCCGTGTGCTTATTGATCCCCTTAGGATCAAGACTGATCGTGTTATAGCGGTATGGCGTTAGTGAAGGAACGATGGCGTAGCCGTTGCTATCAATACGCGCACCTTGCCCATTTTTAACTAATGCTCCCTTCGCGCCTTTTGCTTCAACCAATCCAAACGTTTCACTCAGGTATGGGCCGAGTGTGATCCCTCCACGGTGAATAACCGCAGCACCACGCCCGCCAACGCCCCACTGAGTGTAATCACTGGATGCAGAGTAACTCCCGTTAAGCGTGCCGAACGCTGAGTTTTTTTGCAGATTCGCGCCCCAGTTTTTAGTGCTACCAGCCTGACTTTCTCGATTTTGCTGATATCCCACATATACGGAATAATTCAATGTTCCAGCGTCGTCTAACATACCTGATACCGACGTTTGCCCTGAATTACCTGAGCTGTCAGCATGACTCAGTGACGTGGATATATAGTTGTCCCGTCCACCAAACGACAGTGGGATTGAGAAAGTTAACGTAATCAAATTCTCAGTATTTCCTAAATAGCTACGGCTACGCCCTTGCTCTGAGCCATCCATATCCGTCTGATTGCGGTATACCGACTGCTGGCGACTAATTGCCAAGTTATAACTGATGTTCTTCCAACTGTTGGAATAGCCCACCTGAAGTTGCGTGTTACGTGATTGATTATCGTAGTAATCCATCACCGAACCAGATAAGTACAGGCTCCCGTAATCTCCTAACGACTGGTTGATCATCGCTGTAAATTGGTTACGCTGATTTAGGGTGTCCGATTTGAATACATTATTAGAGCCGTGCTTTTTGCTAGCTCTTTCACCCAGCACATCACTCAATTCACGATAACCTTCCGTAGAATAGCGGTATCCAGCTAAGGCCACGTTAGTTCCGGTATAGTCGAATGTACGGCTATAAGATGCCTGCACTCGCCAGCCTGATTGGCTTTGATTATCATCAATTTGGGCATGTGACCACGTGGTATTAAGACCAAAGGCACCTAGCCAATGACTCCATACGCCACCGGCTAAAATCGCCTGATAATCGTCAGCAATACGCAAACCAAGGTTTCCCGTAAGACTATTGGAAATACCGCGCTCATAGGTAAAATCGCCAAACAGATTTTGTGTATCGCCATAGTCACGCGCACGCCCAACAACCGCGTTATAACGGCTTACGCCAGGACGCATTGAATCGGGTACGGCAGAAAATGGCACGGTGAACGTTGAACTCCGACCATCCGCTTCAATAATTTCGACCTTTAGGTCACCCTCATAGTGAGTGCTACTGAGATCGTCAATAACAAACGGTCCCTGCGGAACGTTGGTTTCATAAATCGTGCGACCGTTTTGGCTCACCACGACACGGGCATTGGTTTGAGCCGTACCCCGAATTTCAGGTGCATAGCCACGGCGAGACTGCGGCCACATGCGCTGATCAGTTTCAAGCTTGACGCCGTTATACGCCATACTGCCAAACAGCGAGCCACCGCTGTAACTTTGGCCAATCATTAGGTTACTATTCAGGGCCGCAATCGGCCTTTGCATATAGGTTTGTAGCGACTGCCACTGATAGCGAGAGCGGCTTGATGATTGGCTATAGGTTGCCGAAGATTGCTGACGCAGCTGCCACAGCCCCAGATTGATACCTGACTTTAGCCCAAGAAAACCATACTGGCTGGTGCCTCCAGAACCCGAACGGTATCGGCTTTGATAATAGTTAGTGCTGTAGTTGAGAAACATCAGCGACTCACCGGCATCCCAGCTTTCAACAGGCACAGCATCACGGGGAGAGCGAGTTAATAGCGCTTGAGGAATATATAAATCCAAGCGTAAACGCGGTTGATCAAATGACCAACTGGCCCCCTTGAGTAAGGCTTCAGGGCTTTTGCACTGGCTCTTAGCCAACTCATCACTCTGCGGCAATGCACTTTCATTTACACCAGATTGCACGTAAAACTCGCGGCTCAGACAAGGTTCGCTCTCTTTTTGAGCTGAGTTGTTAACAAAATCCACGCTGTCACGCTGTATAAAACGACCATTGAGATAAATATCTACTGAATACTTTCCCGCAGGGGTATTATTATCAGCATTAAAACGCTTTAAACCTTTGCCAAAATCACCACCAAGGAACAGAGACTCATCAAAGGTGTATTGGCTATTTTCTGCAGCCCATGAACAAATGCTCATTGGAAATAGGGCATAGGTCACCCATGAGGCTATTTTGCGATGATTCATTAAAACACCCTCTCATTCCATGAGCAGCAGAAGGATACGATCACAACTGGTAACGCTGTGTTATTTTCGCCCCTTGATCATTTATATAATTAATAGTCAATGCGGAATTGGAGAACCTATGACTAAGAGGCCACTTCTCCGTACTAAACGGAGCAATCATTCTGCTACCGAGTTGAGTAATCTTATTTTCAGATAGAATACTTGCTCCAGAAATGGAGAGGTAATAACCACTATTATTATTTACTTCCAGTGCGTAAGTATTTCCTTGCTGAATTATTTTTGGTTTTACATTCTGAGCAATATCCACTGGCGATGTTGCTATTCCGGTGGGGCGATAAAACACCTTTACTCTATTACGCAGCATGATCAGCATTTGATTACTGCTGCTTTTTGCTTCTCTGGGTGGGATCTGCAAAAAATTAAGGTAAAAAATGGATTCTCGATCTTGAGGTAATTCCCCGCCTGAGAACATCAACCGTACCGTTTGACCGGCTTTAGCGGCCATTTTAAAAAACGGCGGCGTAATGATGAATGGGGCTTGTCCAGTATCAGGTGTTGAATCTTCATTACCGCTGTCCATCCACACCTGAATCACATTAGGAAAATCATCATGATTCGTCAGTTGAATGTTCACCTCCTTGTTTTGCGCGGGATAGATAACCCGGTTCCCTGTCATGACTACACTTGCCTGTGCAGCCACAATCCAAAGAAGTGCAAAAGTGCATCCTGCAATAACATTCCTAACAAATAACATATTGTTGTTCCTAAACAATAAGTAGGCCGGCGTACCGGCCTACATCAATTACTGGTAAGAAATTGCGTACTGCAATGAACCTGCTACGGTGCCAGCAGTAGCTGCTGCCGTAGCGTAATATTGCACGGCAAAGTCATGAGTCGCTTCGGTATCGCCTTGTTTCAGAACCAATCCATCAACACTTTGTGGGCTAGTTAAGTTAATACCTGCAGTATCTTGGGTGCTTTTCAAAATCTGTAATTCAACGTTTCCAGCACCACCGGTATTGCCTAAATTACCGCTGTTAGTCACGTTATTTCCGACAAAAACGGTTTTAATGTTGGTATCTGCTGCATCATTTTTAGTACAGCCAGTAACGCCCAGCGTAAATACTGTCTGGCCAGCAACATCACCAGGATTAGCCAATTCTGTCGCTGCTACCGTAGGCAATAAAACAATCGGGCTAGCATCATTTCCATTAATAGAAACGGAACACGTTTGAGCAGTAACTTCACCTTGGAAAGTAATAGTATTCGCACTGATTGCCATTGCTGAAGATGAAACAAAACAGCCCGCGATGAATGCGATAGGTAATATTGTCTTATTCATTGATTCTATCCTTTTATCTATAATGACTATTATCGTTATTTTCACTTAACGATTTTCTTAAATCTAAATCCCTGTTTTTCTAGTCGCTAGAATAAAAACGGGCTATTGGTTTTTTACTCCAGAATGACGCGCCATCACTCTGGACTAAAAACCTAAACATCATTATCCATCTGATAAAACCAAATATTAAAAATAATGTGAAGACTACAATAAAGAGCCGTACGCCCCCTTCATCCGCATAGGATAAATAGAAATTTAAATGCTTTCGCGTAGCAGAAATCCTCCTCGCAGACGAGACGAAAATAGCAATTTAAGCAAATAATTTATTGTTTATGTCTTAATTCTATTTAGCTCAACCTTTGAATAATGTGGGTAGAAAGTAAGAAAAAGATTAACAGAGTGGTCAGAAGATTCCTATACCCACAAAGTAAACATGGTGTTAATTAAATGTTACTTCATTCGAAAGATCAGGTCATTTCAGATGCTCTAGGAATTCAAATCATGAATGTAAAATATAAAAACATCATGTTTTACATATAATTAACCACACGAAGCAACACCGTCTGTGGTGCACACTCCAGCAAATCGTCCCTTTTTTGTTCAGGGTGTACATTTTTGGGGTCATCTCTAAAAATGCTGTTTTACATAAAACACCAGAGTGTAATCACGATCAATTTTTGCAAAAACCTACCTTTCCTCCACTTTTAAGCCTGATTACGGGTGATAGCAAAATAACTTGCGTTGACTATTGGTTTAGCAAATGAACCTTTACACACTACGCAACCGGGCTTATAGTTTCGGCAGTTAATCAACGGAGATTCCTTCATTGGAAAGTCAGAGTAGTAATCAACTCAGTAGTGACATAACACTGGCAAGCTGACCATCTCCTCAGATGTTTTGCTTGCCGGACTCGGCGGGCAGCATCACTTCTCACATCAAGAACTGTTGCAGACCCACTAAAAAAGTACCTCGTCGGTGATTATGCCGAGAGGACTGTATGCGGACAGTTATCATGCAAATTTACACTCGCGCTCTATTTCCTCCAGGCAAAGCCTAACGATGTGAGTAATGGGTAACGTTTAACGTCGCCGATTTTCTCGCGCCCTGCTTTCTTGTCGCCATGACCTACGACAGGAGGGCTTATCAGTGCCCATCATTTGGCTTGATGAACGGCATAAGCAACGAGCGTAATCATTTCCAGTACCAACCACATCTCGCCGTGAGGCGTAAGGAGCCAATATGGACGAGCACCCCAGAAGCAACGTTATCCGCGTTGCACGGGCTGACGTGAGTGAAATCCGTCCCTAGTCTGCAACGCCTACTTTTAGCCTTAGGCTAACTAAGACATTTAGCGAAAGAAAACTCCTCATTTTTGGGGCGGGTTTCTGCGCGCTAAAATTAGCGATGAGTATTGTGTTATGGCCCAGATGATCGAACAGACTGCAGAAAAACGCAGCCGCAAAAATAATAAAAAAACCACCTATCTGATTGCAGAAGAATCTGTGGTCAGTCTAGATGCAACTTTGTCTAATCTTTCTTCTAACCTCAATGGATTAGAAGAGGAAGACGCACGCGAACGCCTACTGGAAACGGGGCCCAATCAGGTAGCTCATGAAAAAGTGCCACCTGCTTTGGTTCAGTTAATCAGTGCGTTTAATAACCCATTTATCTTTGTATTGATGGTGCTTGCTGCGATCAGTTTCTTCACCGACTATTGGCTTCCGCTACAACGCGGTGAAGAAACAGATCTCATCGGAGTGATCATCATTTTAATCATGGTATCTTTGAGCGGATTACTCCGCTTCTGGCAGGAGTTTCGCACCAATAAAGCCGCCGATGCGTTGAAATCCATGGTGAGAACCACCGCAACCGTTCTACGCCGCGCTCATCCAGCTGCAAAAACTGAGTGCAAAGAGATCCCGCTGCAAGACTTGGTTCCGGGCGATATCATTCTGCTCTCCGCAGGAGATATGGTCCCAGCCGACGTTAAATTGATCGAATCTCGCGATCTGTTTATCAGTCAAGCCGTACTAACCGGCGAGGCGATCCCGATTGAGAAATACGACGTCACCGCCAGCGTGAGTCAGAAATCATGCGACACAGGCAGCAGTGAAGGCGATCTGCTGGAGTTATCCAACATCTGTCTGATGGGAACCAACGTGGCCAGCGGTACCGCCAAAGCGGTAGTGGTCGCTACGGGGGCAAAAACCTACTTTGGTTCACTGGCAAAATCTATCGTCGGCACTCGTTCACAAACCTCGTTTGACCGTGGGGTCAACAGCGTAAGCTGGCTGTTAATTCGCTTCATGCTAGTGATGGTGCCAGTCGTTCTCCTGATCAACGGCTTCACCAAAGGTGATTGGGCCGATGCAGCGCTGTTTGCTTTAGCGGTTGCCGTAGGCTTGACCCCGGAAATGCTGCCGATGATCGTAAGCTCAAACCTTGCCAAAGGCGCGATCGCGATGTCTCGCCGCAAAGTTGTGGTTAAGCGTTTGAACGCCATCCAGAATTTCGGCGCTATGGACGTCCTGTGCACCGATAAAACCGGTACGCTAACTCAGGACCGTATCATTCTCGAACACCATATCGACATCAATGGACGCGAGAATAAAGAGGTGCTCCAACTGGCGTGGCTGAATAGCTACCACCAAAGCGGCATGAAAAATCTGATGGATAAAGCGGTGATTCGCTTCGGCCGCGCGCGTCCTGAAGTTGAAGCAATGGCGCGCTTTAGCAAAATTGACGAGCTGCCTTTCGACTTCATTCGTCGCCGTCTATCTATTGTGGTCAGCGACGAGCAGCGCCGCCACACGCTGATTTGCAAAGGTGCTGTTGAAGAAATGCTGGCTATCGCCACCCATATCAGCGATGACGGAAATATTTTACCACTCGATGAGAAAGCGCGTGCCGAGCTGCTGCAATTAGCGACCCACTACAACGAACAAGGCTTCCGCGTGCTCATGGTGGGAACTCGTGATTTGGGTATCGATGGTTGCGTATTCCCACTTAGCAACAGCGATGAGCGCGATCTGGTGATCTGCGGGCTACTGACGTTCCTCGATCCACCAAAAGCATCTGCCGCAGAAGCGATCACTGCCCTGCGCGAAAATGGCGTCATGGTCAAAGTGTTGACCGGTGATAACCCTATCATCACCAGCAAAATTTGCCGTGATGTGGGCTTAGAACCCGGTGAACCATTACTGGGCAACGAAATTGAAGGAATGAGCGACGAGCAGCTATCGCTGTTAGCGGAGCAGCGCACCGTCTTTGCCAAGCTCACGCCGCTGCAAAAGTCTCGCGTACTTAAAGCGTTGCAGGGCAATGACCATACCGTTGGCTTCCTCGGTGATGGTATCAATGATGCACCAGCGCTGCGCGATGCCGACGTCGGTATCTCCGTCGATACGGGTACTGATATCGCGAAAGAGTCAGCCGATATTATCCTGCTGGAAAAAGACCTGATGGTACTGGAAGAAGGCGTGATCACCGGACGCGAAACCTTCGGCAATATCATTAAATACCTGAACATGACCGCCAGCTCCAACTTCGGCAATGTGTTCTCCGTTCTGGTGGCCAGTGCCTTTATCCCATTCTTGCCAATGCTGGCGATTCAGCTGTTGCTGCAAAACCTGATGTATGACATCTCACAGCTCTCTTTGCCGTGGGATAAAATGGACAAAGAATTCCTGCGTAAACCACGTAAATGGGATGCAAAAAATATTGGCCGCTTCATGTTATGGATTGGTCCAACGTCTTCTATTTTTGACATCACGACCTACGCCATTATGTGGTTCGTGTTTGCTGCCAATAGCATCGAACATCAGGCATTGTTCCAGTCTGGCTGGTTCATTGAAGGGCTGCTGTCACAAACACTCGTTGTGCATATGCTGCGTACTCAAAAAATCCCGTTTATTCAAAGTACTGCGGCGCTGCCGGTAATGCTAACAACGGGGCTAATTATGGCGCTGGGTATTTATATTCCCTTCTCACCGCTCGGCACCTGGGTTGGTTTGCAGCCGTTGCCATGGCAGTATTTCCCATGGTTAGTTGGTACGCTGTTCAGCTATTGCGTTGTCACTCAACTGATGAAGCGCTTCTACATTCGTCGCTTCGGGCAGTGGTTCTAAGCTAGCACTTCAATTTACTCTCTAAGCTGCGGCAGTGATGTCGCAGCTTTTTAACTGCAATATCGCTTATTACTCACATTCTCTTTTTCAATTTCTCCCCTTCGGCACTTCTCGCATCGCATAATCAACAAACCTTGCGGCATTATATTCTCGTGTTAGGCCAGCATATTTCATGCCTAGCCACTGCTCACAACTTAAGGAAAAGCCGCTATGCAAGCATTTTGGGAAGACCGTTTGATCATTGCCGATTTAATGACGGGTTGGATGCACCGCGATCTCGCCGAATGGGACAAAATGCTAGAGCTATTCCACGCCGATGGCACCATTGAGGTCACCTGGTTTGAAGGGTTGTTTACTGATTTCGTAAAAGGCTCGCAGCGCATGGGCGGCTCAGCGCTGGTGACCAAACATCTCATCAGCTCACCGATGATTGAATTTCACGGTAATAAAGCCATCGCAGAAACTAACGCCATGATTGTGATCGAAAATGCGCAGATGAAACTCGGCGCTACCGTGCATAATCGTTTTTACGATTGGGTAGAAAAACGTAACGGTGCATGGAAAATTACCCGCCGTCAGGCAATTTACGATTTTGGTTCGTTTAATTTCCCTCAAGGAATTATCGACATCGATACTGCCTGTGCTAACAAATATCCGATTGCCTACGCGCCGCTTGCCTATTTACTTGAGAAAAGCGGTTTTCCGGTAGAGCGTGAATTTGCCACCAAGGGCAGTCATTTAGAAACGTCAATGAAGGCTGAAGGACAGGCTTGGTTGAAGGGATAATAAAGGCAGCCTGACTCCGCTCCGGTCTGGAGCGGAAGTCTCAATGTCACACATTCGCCACCGCTTGCGCACAGGCCCAGGCGGAACTCCATGCCCATTGGAAATTAT
The DNA here is from genome assembly GCF_001816025.1 of Hafnia sp. HMSC23F03. Taxonomy (NCBI): domain Bacteria; kingdom Pseudomonadati; phylum Pseudomonadota; class Gammaproteobacteria; order Enterobacterales; family Hafniaceae; genus Hafnia; species Hafnia sp. HMSC23F03. Next base: position 6,441 of record NZ_KV824196.1, on the reverse strand, counting down.
AACCACCGAGCCAGCCGGTCACATCGACGACTTCGCCTATGAAAAACAGCCCCGGCACTTTATGTGCCTGCATGGTTTTCGAAGAAAGCTCGTTGGTATCAACGCCGCCCAGCGTCACTTCTGCGGTACGATAACCTTCAGTGCCATTCGGCACGACCTGCCATTCTTGTAATGTTTCAACAATCTGCACCTGCTGTGGAGCATTCAGCTGTTTAAGCGTGACGTCAGGAATTTGCCCCAGCGTTTGTAAACACTCAACCAAACGCTTCGGTAGTTGTTTAGCTAGCGTATTTTTTAGGCTTTGATTGGGGTGCTCAGCGCGCTCCGCATCCAAGAAAGCGGCTAGGTCGCAATCCGGTAACAGATTGATTGTCACTTTCTCACCGGCTTGCCAGTAGCTTGAAAGCTGGAGGATCGCTGGCCCCGAGAGGCCACGATGGGTAAACAGAATACTCTCGCGGAAACTGGTGCCTGATTCGGCGGTGACTACCGATGGAACCGCCACGCCAGACAGCGTTTGCAGATGATCCAATAGTGGCTTATGTAGTGTAAACGGAACCAAACCCGCACGAGTCGGCAGCACGTTCAGGCCGAACTGCTCAGCAATCTTATAGCCGAAAGGCGTTGCGCCCAATCCAGGCATCGACAGACCACCGCTCGCGATCACCAAAGATCGGCAGTTCACCTGTTCACCGTTAAGCTGAAGCGAAAATTCTCCGCTGTCTAAACGCTCAACGCTTAAGATTTCGCTGCGTAAACGGAGAGTAACCTGCCCCAGCTCGCACTCTTTAAGCAGCATATCCACGATCTGCTCAGCGGAATCATCGCAAAACAACTGCCCTAGCGTTTTTTCGTGATAGGCAATCTGGTAACGGCTCACCAATTCAATAAAATCCCATTGGGTATAGCGAGCCAGTGCCGACTTGCAGAAGTGTGGGTTCTGCGATAAATACGCCGCAGGTTCGGCATACATATTGGTAAAATTACAGCGACCGCCGCCCGACATCAGGATTTTACGCCCTGCCTTTTTGCCGTTATCAACGACGAGAACGCGCTGACCGAGTTGCCCTGCTTGAGCCGCACAAAACAACCCCGCAGCACCGGCGCCGACGATCACTACATCAAAATTTTCCACACATAACCTCTTATTTCGTGGGTCTAAATGCAACCACGAACGCTAATACCGATTTTTCTAATATGAGCTACTCTGGTAATAAACGGCAAAACAAACCCAGACTCACGGCGGTGGATTGTAAACGGGGTAAATCCTCATCGCCAGCGCGAGAAAAAATTTATCTCGAAATATTCATACAACATACTGAAATGATAGGACTAATCCGAGATATGTATCTATTAACTGCGTGAATAAATCAAAAAAACGTCATATTTTGCTTTTCCCCAGCACGCGTTCTCGCAGATAATGCGCCGCGTTCATGACCACTAACTGGCGTAACGCTTATGCTACATCTATTTGCAGGGCTGGATTTTCACACTGGCCTCATGTTAGTCCTGGCACTGCTGTTTGTTCTGTTTTATGAAGCCATCAATGGTTTCCATGACACAGCAAACGCAGTCGCAACAGTTATCTATACTCGTGCACTTCGTTCGCAGATTGCGGTCGTTATGTCGGGTATTTTCAACTTCTTAGGTGTGATGTTGGGTGGCCTCAGCGTCGCCTACGCAATTGTGCACCTCCTTCCAACAGATTTGCTGTTGAACGTGGGATCGACTCACGGTCTAGCAATGATGTTCTCTCTGCTTTTAGCGGCGATTATCTGGAACCTCGGCACCTGGTATTTTGGCCTGCCGGCATCCAGTTCTCATACGCTAATCGGCGCGATTATCGGTATTGCACTGACTAACGCACTGATGACCAACACTTCTGTGGTGGATGCGCTCAACATTCCGAAGATGGTAGAAATCTTCCTATCGTTGATTCTGTCCCCACTGATCGGTCTGGTTCTGGCCGGTCTGATGGTATTTGCACTGCGTCGCTACTGGAGCGGAACGAAGAAACGTCGCCGCATCCATATGACGCCTGCTGAACGTGAAAAGATTGATGGCAAACGTAAACCACCATTCTGGACGCGTATTGCCCTGATCCTGTCGGCGGTTGGCGTGAGTTTCTCTCACGGTGCTAACGATGGTCAGAAAGGCATCGGTCTGTTGATGCTGGTATTAATTGGTGTGGCTCCGGCCGGCTTTGTGGTTAACATGGACGCCACTGGCTATGACATCACCCGTACCCGTGATGCGATCACGCATCTGGAACAGTATTACCAGAAGCATCAGGAAGCCCTGCCGCATATCGTTGGTATTGAAGAGCATCAGCCAGTGGCACCCACCACCGGTAACAATGATTTCCATTGTGATTCTTCTCGTGCGCTGATTGCTATCGACCACAGCAAAGCGTTGTTGAATAACTTGCAACGTTATGACGAGCTAAGCGTCGATCAGCGTAATCAAATGCGTCGCTTACTGATGTGTGTTGCAGATACCGCAGGTAAAGTGGCTAAGCTGCCTGAAACAGATGCTCAGGATAAGCGCTTCCTGAACGATCTGCGTAAAGACCTGCTGGAGACCGTTGAGTACGCACCGATGTGGATTATCGTTGCCGTTGCTCTGGCGCTGTCTCTGGGTACTATGATTGGCTGGCGTCGTGTGGCGACCACTATCGGTGAGAAGATTGGTAAGAAAGGCATGACCTATGCGCAAGGCGTTTCCGCGCAGATGACAGCCGCAATCTCCATCGGTGTAGCAAGCTATACCGGTATGCCGGTTTCAACCACTCAGGTGCTCTCTTCTGCTGTTGCGGGTACCATGATTGTGGACGGCGGTGGTGTTCAGAGCAAAACCATTAAGAGCATTCTGTTGGCATGGGTTCTGACCCTTCCTGTCGCGATTGTTCTTTCCGGTGGTCTGTACTGGCTGGCGCTGACCTTTGTGGTCTAACTTATTAAAACGATTAAAAAAGCCCGTTGATTAAACGGGCTTTTTTTTGGCTTACATTAGGCCTCTAATCAAAATAATACCGATAAACAGCGGGCCAATGTAACGCCAGGTAATACGCAGACATGCTCGCCAAACAGGAGAAATATCCTGCGGCATCAGCGTCGCAGCGCGCGGCGACCAGCCAAATACCAAACAGATAATAATACCAAACAGCGGCATCATCAGATTCGACGTTAAGAAATCCAGCACATCAAACAGCGTTTTCCCCGCCAGCGTAAAACCACTTAATTCGCCAAAGGACAAGGTCACCGGGATCCCCGCCAGCATAATACTTGCGGTAATAATCAGGCTCGCGTTACGACGTGACCAGCCCCAGCGTCCTTGGGCAAAGGCCACAATATTCTCTAACAACGATATCGATGAGGACAGTGCCGCAACTAACAGCAGCAAGAAGAAAGCCACCGCCAGAATGCTTCCCCCCGGCAGATGGGCAAAGAAAACAGGCATAGTCATGAAGGTCAGCCCTGGCCCCGCAGCAGGGTCTAATCCGGCTGAGCTTAATGCAGGGAAAATCATCAGCCCCGCCAACACACAAACCAGACACGACAATGTGACGACCCAAACACTAGAACGCCCAATGCCTCGGCTATCTGGCAGATATGCGCCATAGGTAACATGAATTCCTAAACCGATGGACAGTGAGAAGAAAGCCAACCCCAACGCATCCAACACGCTTTTACCCGTCAGATGGCTAAAGTCTGGATATAGGAACATCTTCAGACCCGCACTGGAGCCCGGCAATGTCATCCCGACGACAATCAGCACCAGCATAATCAAGAATAACAAGGGCATCATGACCTTAACCGCTTTCTCAACGCCGCGCTGCACTCCCCCTAACACCACATAGCAGGTCAAGGCCGCAAACAATAAATGGGTGATAACCGGCAGATAAGGATTGCTAATAAAATCAGTAAACAACGAATTCAGCTGGCTGGAATCCGTAATGTTCAGTTTGCCTGCCCCCGCCATGAACGTATAGCCCACCGTCCAGCCACCCACCACACTATAGAAACTGAAGATGCACCATGAACACGTCACGCCCAGAACGCCTACCCAGCCCCAATGGCGCCCCGCCAACTGTTTAAAGGCCTTTACTACGCCTTCGCGCGTATGGCTGCCCAGCAGTGTCTCAGCCATGAATACGGCCAACCCCAGAGTAAAGCTGAACACCAAGAAAACAATCAGGAACGCACCACCACCATTAGTGGCAGAAACGTAGGGAAACTTCCAGATAGCACCAATGCCAATTGCCGAACCGGCTGCGGCTAAAATATGTCCAATTCGGGATGACCACTGCTGGCTCATGCAGACCTCCGCTGGGAGGGGATAATGCTAAACGTCATGTTGAAACTCCGGTGTTAAGAAAATGGTGCCGGAGGGTGCTAGAGACAACAAGGCCGCCCTTCCGGCGGCCTTGTTTAATATGGATGCGTGCAGGCCACCTAGCTGATAAGGAGAAGAAGGAGGCTGAGTTGGAGGTTAACTGTGTGCACGTTAGGATGTCCTAAAATTGAATACCGTTTCAAATTAATCAATGCACATCGTCCCTGCAATCATTATTTTCAGTTTTACCTTTTTGCAACACACTGATACTGCATTTCACGCGTAGTTCTTATCTGCACCCTCGCAGAACGAAGGTGCCATAATTTCATTGATATCAATTAGCTGCTAATACCAAATCGCCATCGCGCACAGACACACCACGACGAGGCCACACAGTCCGCTGGTTAAAACAAACTGGCGACGCAAACGCTCACAGCGGCGAATAAACTCATCATCATGGTGATCGAGGTAGCGCTGAGCCTGAATATAACGCACTAAGCGCACTTGCTTACTAGGCTGCCCATGAGAAGTAAAGAATCCACCACCATCAACATATTGATAAAGCAGCGGATCACAGCCGCGTAAAACAACCAGCAGCGCGCGTAACGAGGAGTAATAGCGCAGCATGTTAATCACGCACACAAGAAACAACGCCCAAAAAAGCGCGACGGTATTAATCATGATCACCTCCCGGCATCCTCTCCAGCAAAATAATTAGGGCTGTGAGATAACGGTGCCTTGTCTATTACTCGCCAGACAACCTTAGCCCGACAGTTTCGTCAGGCTAAACCACGATGGTTATTATCAAGGTAGGCAAAAAGCTAGCAGCACAATAACAAATCACGCTACGCAGCACTGCCTCATTAATCAGTTTAGGAAAAGAACGGAGAAACGGTATGGAGATCACAAAATTAATTTAGCTGATTTTATGATGAAACGCAGAATGCGCTAGCTAATGATTTAGCTTCGCTATTAATTCCTATAAAAAAACGGCGAAATAGAGAGAAAGAGAATAACAAAAGCAAAAAAAGGTGAAAATTTTTCCTCCCAAGATAATCAGCTCTTGCTTTACAACCGCGCTATCCTTATAAAAAACGGGTCTACTTTTTTTAGCTGCTGGCAAAGCGCTCTTTTCTTTAACGGCCTGAATTGGCGATTATTTCCTCACTTAGCGTGTTTTTGCATTTAAAGTGAACCTTTTCAGCTGAAAGTATGTGCAGCCTTGGCGTAAAAGAGTAAAACAATAGTTAGAAGCAATATGTTAAGAAATTTGCATTGTGAGTGTGAGCAGGACGACACCCTCACAATCTGAACGATGCTAACATGCAGGCATGCAAGAGAAGCCAGGTAGCGACACCCAATGCCTGCTACCCCGTTAACCGGCTTTATGGAAGGAGTAAACTTATGGCTTATAAACACATTCTGGTTGCTGTAGACCTTTCCCCAGAAAGTAACATCTTGGTTGAGAAAGCAGTATCTATGGCGCGCCCTTATGACGCTAAAGTTTCTCTGATTCACGTGGATGTTAACTATTCTGACCTGTACACCGGCCTAATTGACGTGAATCTGGGCGACATGCAGAAACGTATTTCTGACGAAACTCACCACGCCCTGACCGAGCTGTCTCAGAACGCAGGCTATCCAATTACGGAAACCCTGAGCGGGAGCGGTGATTTGGGTCAGGTACTGGTGGATGCGATTAAGAAATACGATATGGACTTGGTACTGTGCGGCCACCATCAGGATTTCTGGAGTAAGCTGATGTCTTCTGCTCGCCAGTTGATCAATACCGTACATATCGACATGCTGATTGTTCCATTGCGTGACGAAGATGAAGATTAAGTCTTAGTAAACTTCATTTTTCTTAAGATTAGTTTTCAACGCCCGCTTTGCGGGCGTTTTTGTTTTTGTGCTCTATTTCCTTAACGGCAATTTGGCCTGCCTAATCCTATGTTTATTTAGTGGAAATTTCGCCCGCTGCCCGAATGTCATCACTCCGGCTTTAGCGGAACGAATGAAAATAGAGCGGTGTGATGTTTCGTACGCCTAATGCACCGAAATCTACCTGCCCCCCGTGCAGGCGTCCGAGTCGGGGGGCCAATCGCT
>NZ_KV824195.1:0-4671 GCF_001816025.1 Hafnia sp. HMSC23F03 | reverse complement strand
ACACGCTGTGCCAGTTCGCGAACAAAGGCTTCGGCGTCTGAAGTATTGCCTGCCTGTAAGATATAGTGTACCAGCGATACCACCTGTGTTGAAGAGAGATATCCTGCTAGCAGAGTTGTGGCCAGTTTGTCGATTAACTCCGCCAGATCCCGCTGATGGATATGTTTTTGCAGTAATGTCAGTGCGGCCATACGACGATGACCAATAATCTCATCATCAGGAATAACAGTGACATCAACCAGAGGGAAAGCTGTGCTGTAAAGTTTTGTTGCGAGCTCAGGGTTATCAAATTCATCCAGCCAACGAGTGGAGTATGGGTAAGGGCTACGCTTACCAACATAAAACAGCACGGGTATCACCAGAGGCAACTTTTTATGGCCTGCTTCAAGGTGGCGTTGCATAGCCGCGACAGAGTAACGCAATAACCTGAACGCCATGTGTTTATCTGGTGATGATTGATGCTCAATCAACACATGCACATAGCCATCCCCTTCCATCGTTTTCACACTATAGAGCACGTCGCTGAAATACTGACGAAGATCATCCTCGACAAAAGAACCAGATTCCAACTTCAGCGTACTGAGGTCACAGATAGCACGCAGCTCAGTGGGAAGGTGCAACTCCATAAAATCGCGGGCAATATCAGGTTGTGCGAGAAATTGCCTGAATGTCGCATCATGAGGCGTTGGGGTCGTGCTTTTCTTTTTCATCGTTTCTGACTCTGAGAATGACGCCTGTATTTTACCATAAAGATAGATGATGTCCTTTATCCCTCATACAAGCATGGTGAGTTAACCCTATACGTTTTACTTTCTCTTCTCTCAGCTCAGCGTAGAGGGAGAAGGTATGGGAAAAAGCCCAACTTTGCCTATTCTTAGCAAGAACTATAATCGGGGGTTTTTGGGTAAGTTTGCGAGAATAGGATATGGAACGATCGATCAATTTTTCAGCTAGTAACATCAGAAGCTATGACTAAATTAAAAACGGGGAATCTCTAGATACCATTTTTTGTAAGCAGACTGCTGAACCGAAGAGAACATAAACAAAGAGTGTGGGAAACAGGCCAACTTTAGCCGTTCCTGTCAACAATAGTGAAAATCAGTTTTCCATCTTCATTTTGTGTCATAGCTGCTTTTAACGGTGTGTTTTCGTTAATTTTCTTCAGCGCAGGGTTGAGGAATGTTCGCTTCATTTCTGCAAAATTGTTGCGCTGAGATTCTGGGAGAAGGAATCTATCTGACAACCAATCTGGTGTTGTGATCCAAATACCAGATGAGCGGAATTGGCATAGACTTTCATATAAACGAATAACTCTTACACTATTGATTTTTCCGCAGTCATAAAGCGAATAAGTCGTGAACTGGCTCGTTAACCCCATCAAGTAAGGCATGACTTTATAGTTAAATTCAATTTGCCATTTTCCCCTTCCCCGCTTCAAACCAGCTTCAGCTAACCATGGTCGTTTAACCTCTTCGAATTCACCTTCGCGAGGATAGAAAGTCACATTGCTGTCTGCTAGAGCACTTACACCTTTTTTAACGTCAGTGGAGGCGGTATCAACGCCAACCTTAAAAAATTTTTGGTAATCAGCCACAGTGATTGTGAATAACGGTGAAATAGATTCCGGCTCATCTTTTAAGTGGTAGCACTGCATCAAGCAAAGCCAAAGGACGCGCTTAGCTTGCAGAGGCAGGTAATACGCAGCTTCAGTCAATTCATTTGACTGACTGATATTTATCGGTTTTTTAGCAAGACGAGTGTTTTCGATCATGGGCGTGTGGGGTGAATTTATAGTACCCATATACTGGCATGCCTTGCCGTTATCGACAAGTAAAATGGAAGGTTATCCACAAGAGATTAAGCAAAGCTCAAACTTGGGGTGTTTCCCATAGTAACTTGGGGTATTACCCATAAGTACTTGGTGCATTACCCATACAAACTTGCTCTATCTCCCATATTAACTTGGTGAGTTTCCCATAGATAAAGCCAGCAAGCCCAGATTGGGCGAGGCCTGCAGGCTATCTAAAAAGCTTTAAAAAGGATAAAAATATATAAAATGTTATAAAAATAAGGTGGTGGATAAGTGGATAACCTTAGGCAAATAAACTTGGGGTATTTCCCATAGTCACCATATCGATAGAAATGTGAACGTGCCCAGTTGGGTATCGAGACTTTTACGCTTCCTCGCCGGCTCACTCGCGATGCTCGGTCACTGGCTGCGGCGAGCGTTGATATTCAATTCCAATATATTTGCGTTATTTTAGTTGTTTTGCGTGTTTTTTGATGTTTTACTATAAAAATGCAAACTACATAGAGATAATACTTATGGATCTAAAGTCAACTCTTGACCGCTGTATTGAGCGTGGGCAGTTCATGACTCAAGAAATTGCTAAATCACAATTTGGTAATGACAGTCCGGCTGCTCGAACGATTACTCGGCGCTGGCGTATTACTGAAGCGGCAGAACTTGTTGGAGTGACACCTCAAACGATCCGTAACTATGAAGACTCAGGCAAACTGCCCCCTCCTGAGACCGCTATGATTGGCCGCGTTGAGCAGCGAACTGGGTATTCCATTCAACAAATTAATGATATGCGGGATGTGTTTAAAACAAGATTATCCAAACCAGAAGGTGAAAACCCTGTTGTTCTTGCGATTGCTGCTCATAAAGGTGGTGCATACAAGACATCAACGTCTGTGCATATTGCTCAATGGATGGCGTTGCAAGGGTTGCGAGTTTTGTTGATTGATGCAACTGATCCTCAAGCGACGGCCTCCTTATATCATGGCTATGTTCCAGACCTGCATATACATGAAGAAGACACTTTATTGCCTTATTATCTTGGCCAACGAGATGATGCTGCCTATGCGATAAAGCCAACTTGCTGGCCAAATCTTGAAATCATACCGTCTTGTCTTGCAGTGCATCGTATTGAGTCGGAAATTTATAGCTTGCACGATCAGGGGAAATTACCTGTCGGTCCTCATCTTTTATTACGAGCGGCCATTGAGTCCGTCTGGGATAGCTATGATGTTGTGGTGTTAGACAGTGCACCGAATTTAGGCATCGGAACTATCAATGTCGTGTGCGCTGCTGACGTTATCGTAGTGCCTACTCCGGCTGAGCTTTATGACTATGTTTCCACGTTGCAATTTTTCACCATGCTTAGAGATTTAATGTCAAATATTGATCTCAATGGATTTGAGCCTGATGTACGCGTTTTAATTACTAAATTTAGTAATGCGATCGGCAGTCAGTCCCAGTGGATGGACGATCAGATAAGGAATGCATGGGGGGGAATGGTGCTGAAAGAAGTTGTTCGCGTGACGGACGAAGTCGGGAAAGGTCAAGTAAGAATGCGTACTGTATTTGAACAGGCCGCTAACCAGCGCTCAACCCCAGCTGCGTGGCGTAATGCGGTTTCTATTTGGGAGCCTGTTTGCGCAGAAATTTTCAACCGGTTAGTTAAACCTCGTTGGGAGAATGCATAATGAAAAGGCAGCCCGTATTACGCAACGCACCTTCTATAAATTTTGATGACGCTAAACCGGCGATCGGCAATGTAGAATCTCCGGTATCTGCTCCAGCCGTTAGTCAGCTTGCCTCTCGAGTGAGTGGCATGAAAGGCAATACGATTGTATTACCGGTAGCGGGTAAAGACGTTACGTTCGCGCTGAAAATTGTTTCTGCTTCTGATGTTGAAGCTAAAACAACCGTTTTTGGGGGGAATGAACGTAATCAAGCATTGTTATGTGAATCATCATTAGACGACCTTATCCCTTCATTTTTGACATCAGGCCAACAGATCCCTGCTTTTGCCCGTGAGCGTAACGGCAATATTGAGGTAGCAGATGGAAGTCGTCGTCGTAAGGCTGCAATACTTACTGGAAGCGACTATAAAGTTTTAGTCGGTAACCTTACAGATGAACAAATGTTATGGTTGTCTCAAATTGCTAATGACTACCGCCCAACGAGTGCCTATGAACGAGGTCTTCGCTACGCTCAACGGCTAACATCTGAATGCGACGGTAATATTAGTAAGTTGGCTGAGGTTGAGCATATCTCACGCAAAATCATTCAACGTTGTATTAAAACAGCGGAGCTGCCCCTTAAAACTATTCAGCTGTTTGCTAATCCGAATGAGTTGAGTGCACGCAGTGGCGAGACATTAAATAAAGCTTATGAGGATAACTTTGACGCGCTAAAGCTGGTTACTCATAAGCTGATGAAGCAAAAACAGGAAGGTCGTCAGTTCACTACGGAAGAATTGATCGCCGCTTTGATGCCTGAGAGAAAGCCGTCAGAAAAAATTCATAAAAAGAATTTTGGCAAAAATATAGAAGCTAAATATTCAAAAGACAGTGTTTCTTTCCACCTCAAATCTTCGCCAGAGCCTTTGGTTAAACAAATTGAAGCGCTCTTGCGTGCCTATGCAAAAGAGCATTCGTTGTAGTGTCTGAATGAGATCAAAACAAGGCGGGTTGCCTACCCGCCTTTGTCTGGTACACGTCCATTGTTTCTATCTCATCCTTTATGTATTCCCTCCAACTTTCAAAATTCATTTCTAAATCTGAACTGTGTTTCCTACTCCCCATCTAGCACTTGATATTCGATTGGGACCGTGGTCCCAATCGCCGACGTTGGCATTGAATATTTAAGTGGGACCGTGG
>NZ_KV824194.1:0-15827 GCF_001816025.1 Hafnia sp. HMSC23F03 | reverse complement strand
GCAGCGATTGGCCCCCCGACTCGGACGCCTGCACAATGCTCATGTAAATCTCGGTGCATTAGGCGTACGAAATATTACACCTCCCCCCATCCCCCCCAGAGAACAAAAGCGATTACGCCTCCCCCTAGTGTGCCTGCTCCTGCTGCGCAAACTTCAGCTCAATCAGAGCAATAGCCTTTTGCACACCGCGTTTGGTCACGGGATCGATACTGGCCTTATCGAAATTTATGCTCTTCAGTTGGCTGGCCATTTTTTCACGCACTTCGGTTGGCGCGATAACATCAATAACGTCTAGAATTTGCTTGATAACCAGTTGGCAAGCAACCAGATCGGATGCCAGTTCTTCACTCTCAGTCAGCATCTGAGACATACCATTTCCTTTTCATTTTTCTGTCTGTGAATTCGCTGGGGATTTGCCCCTAGCCATAAAATTACATGAAGGGCTTCGGATCGCCGGCACCCACACGCACCACTTCCGGTGAATCCTCGGTCAGATCGATAACCGTCGTTGGCTGCTGTCCTAAGAAACCACCGTGGATAACCAAATCGACGACTTTGCCCAAAGCATCCTGAATTTCTTCCGGATCCGATTCGGCAAAATCATTGCCTGGCAGCATCAGCGTAGTCGACATCAACGGCTCACCCAACGCAGCCAGCAGCTCCAAAGCGATAGGATTTGACGGCACGCGTAAACCGATCGTTTTACGCTTTTCGCTCATCAAACGACGAGGCACTTCTTTCGTGGCCTTAAGAATGAAGGTGTAGTGACCCGGCGTATTATTCTTGATCAAGCGGAACGCGGTGTTATCCACAAACGCATAGGTGGAAATCTCTGACAGATCGCGGCACACCAGCGTGAAATTATGATTGCTGTCCAGATTACGAATACGACAGATCCGCTCCATGGCGTTTTTTTCACCCAACATACAGCCCAGCGCATAGCCCGAATCCGTTGGATAAACGATGACGCCGCCCTTACGCAGCACTTCAACACATTGGCTAATCAAGCGCGGCTGTGGATTATCGGGATGAATATAAAAAAGCTGACTCATTGTAATTCCTCATTATTCAAGGCATTGCTGGTCGTATTCGCCGGCAAAAGCGCGGCTTACCAATTTTGCCATACAGGCGCAACGCCCGTTGGGAGCCACAATCTGCGGCCCAACTCAATCCAAGCACAGGGCTGATGAAAATCAGAACCCTGCGATGCTAATAATTCAAACTGCAGCGCATAGGCTGCTAACTGCGATCGTTCGTTTGGCGCTTGCTGGCACTGTGCGACTTCCATCGCATCGCCGCCCCACTGTTTAAAGTTCGCTAACAGTCGCTTCAGCCATTTATTACTGAGCTGGTAGCGCCCCGGATGTGCGACCACGGCCAGACCACCCGCATGGTGAATGGCGTCAATCGCTTCTTCAATTGTACACCACTGTGGCGGTGCGTAACCCGTTTTGCCGCGCGCCAGATAATGTTTGAACACGCCGCCCATGTTGGTGGCATAACCTTGCTCAACCAGATAGCGTGCAAAATGCCCGCGCGTGATCTCGGCGCCACCGGCAATACGCGTGGCGCCTTCTAAAGCCCCAGGGATACGCGCTTTCTCCAGACGTAGTGCTATTTCTTTGGCCCGAGCCTGACGTCGCTCAACCTGGGCGGCCAACAACGTTTGTAACGCCGGATCTGCGATATCCACGTTTAGCCCAACGATGTGAATCTCGTGATTTTCCCACAGCGTCGAAATTTCAACGCCCGCGACGAGCTCCAGTTCTAAATCTAAATCAATAATGGCTTGGCGCGCAGCAGGAAGCCCCGCCGTAGTATCATGATCTGTGATAGCCAGCGTAGTCACGCCCATTTCTACCGCACGCGCCACGAGTTCTGCCGGTGACAATAAACCATCTGATGCCGTCGTGTGGCTATGCAGGTCATATATTATTGGAGGTGACGGTGTCACTTCATCCGATTCAATCTGTGTATCTTGCAAAATAGCCATCCTATTGCGGTATCTCGCTCTATCATACCTAGTATGCTTTGCTCTACGCCAACCTAATCTCCCTTTACCTCATCGCCGTTACCTCTTCGGTGTCATTTTGTTTATTAAGCAGCATGTGAAATTAATTCATTGAAAAGCTATTGACACACAACCACCAAACTAGTTTACTAGTACGCAGGTTCGGAGCGATAGCTCTTCTTGTTTAAATAGCGGGTCATAAAAAATATCGCTCTGGCAATAAATTAAGGTGAACACAATGCGAAATGCTTCTTTGAACAACTCATTAATGAATAAGGTACCGATGCTTTCTGCGCGCTGGTGGCGTGACTCATTCAGTTGGGCGGTGTAGCTGCATATCGGATTTGAGGATCCCCTATCACCACCGCCCGCACCTTGCGGGCTTTTTTATAGCCAAATTTGCAGAAAGACCACCAGTGAATAAGCGGATATGACGATGAATTCTACCAAGCCAGCTTTAACCTTATTGACGCAAACAGCGGCCTATCGTAACGACCCTACAGCACTGTTTCACCAGCTATGCGGTGCTCGCCCGGCAACGCTGCTGTTAGAGTCCGCTGAAATTGATAACAAACAAGATTTGAAAAGCCTGTTGGTTATCGACAGCGCATTGCGTATCACCGCTCTGGGCCGCAGCGTGACCATTCAGGCACTGACCGAAAACGGTCGCGGCTTGCTACCATTACTGGATGCAGCGTTGCCGTCAGACGTTGAAAATGACATTCATCCCAATCAGCGAGTGCTGCACTTCCCCACCATCGACACCCTACAGGATGAAGACGCTCGGTTAAAATCACGTTCAGTGTTCGACGCGCTGCGCACGCTACTCACGCTGGTTACCGTTCCTGCACAGGAGCGTGAAGCGATGTTTATCGGGGGTCTATTTGCCTACGATCTCGTCGCGGGCTTCGAAAATCTCGCGGCATTAAATAGCGATCAGCGCTGCCCAGATTTTTGCTTTTATCTGGCAGAAACGCTGCTGGTGTTAGACCACCAGCATCACAGCGCGCGTCTTCAGGCCTCTATTTTCACCCATAACGCGGCAGAAACTCAGCGCCTGCAAGCACGTTTGCACCAGCTCACCCAGCAGATGACGCAAGAAGCCGCGCCTATCACACACCCTAACGTTGAAGACATGCAGCTGAGCTGCAATCTCAGCGACGAGGCTTTTGGTGCCGTGGTGAGTCAGATGCAGCAGGCCATTCGCATCGGTGAAATATTTCAGGTGGTTCCTTCTCGCCGTTTCAGCCTGCCTTGCCCTTCACCGCTGGCGGCCTACCACACGCTGAAGCACAGCAACCCAAGTCCGTACATGTTCTTTATGCAGGACAACGATTTCTCTCTGTTCGGCGCTTCACCGGAAAGTGCATTGAAATATGACGCCACTAACCGCCAGATAGAAATCTATCCGATTGCAGGTACGCGTCCACGCGGACGTCGTGCCAATGGCGAACTGGATCGGGATTTAGATAGCCGCATCGAACTGGAAATGCGCACCGACCATAAAGAACTGGCCGAACATTTAATGCTGGTGGATTTGGCGCGTAACGATTTGGCGCGTATCTGCGAGCCCGGTTCACGTTATGTCGCAGACCTGACTAAGGTCGATCGTTATTCCTTCGTAATGCATTTAGTTTCCCGCGTAGTGGGCACGTTACGCCAAGATTTAGACGTTCTGCACGCCTATCAGGCCTGTATGAATATGGGCACGTTAAGCGGAGCGCCGAAAATTCGCGCGATGCAGCTGATTGCAGAGTGTGAACAAACTCGTCGCGGCAGCTATGGCGGAGCCGTGGGATATTTCACCGCGCATGGCGATCTGGATACCTGCATTGTGATCCGCTCCGCCTATGTGGAAGATGGTATCGCTACGGTACAAGCCGGTGCTGGGGTGGTACTGGATTCCGTGCCGCAGGCCGAAGCAGATGAAACCCGTAATAAAGCCCGTGCCGTGCTGCGAGCCATCGCCACCGCTCATCACGTTAAAGAGGTGTTCTAATGGCTGACATTCTTTTGCTCGATAACATCGACTCTTTTACCTACAACTTGGTCGATCAACTGCGTTCTAGCGGCCACCGCGTCGTGATTTACCGTAATCAAATTCCTGCGGAAGTCATCATCAATAAGCTGGCTGAAATGGAAAATCCTGTGCTGATGCTGTCGCCGGGGCCAGGAGCACCGTCTGAAGCGGGCTGTATGCCTGAACTGTTGAACAAACTGCATGGAAAATTGCCCATTATCGGAATTTGCCTCGGTCATCAAGCCATCGTCGAAGCCTACGGCGGACACGTAGGACAAGCCGGAGAAATCCTGCACGGTAAGGCATCATTGGTAGAACATGACGGCGAAGGCATGTTTAGTGGCTTACCTTCACCGCTGCCGGTCGCGCGCTACCACTCACTGGTGGGAAGCCAGATTCCAGCCGGATTAACCGTTAATGCCTCCTTCAATGGCATGGTGATGGCCGTTCGTCACGACGATGAACGTGTGTGTGGTTTCCAATTTCACCCAGAGTCCATTCTCACAACCCAAGGCGCTCGTCTGCTTGAACAGACGCTTGAGTGGGCGTTGGTCTAAACAATGATTTGCTGAATATCAGTTGTCGATTAAAAACAAACAAAATCAAAAGACTAACGAAAAGATTTGCGGAGAAAAACACCATGCAAGCAACACTTATCAAACCGAGCGTTTTTGAGCAGCAATCCATTTTGGACAAACTGTTTACGTCTCAGTCAATGAGTCAGGAAGAGAGCCATCAACTGTTTAGCGCGATTGTGCGTGGCGAGCTGCAAGACAGCCAACTGGCTGCTGCGCTGATCAGCATGAAAATGCGCGGCGAGCGCCCTGAAGAGATCGCCGGAGCCGCCAGCGCGTTACTGGCCGATGCACAGCCATTCCCGCGCCCTGACTACGATTTTGCAGACATCGTTGGGACCGGCGGTGACGGCACCAACAGCATTAATATCTCTACCGCTAGCGCCTTCGTCGCCGCCAGCTGCGGAGCCAAAGTGGCTAAGCACGGTAACCGAAGCGTCTCTAGTCGCTCTGGTTCTTCGGATCTGTTACAGGCTTTCGGCATCCGTCTCGATATGAGCGCCGAAGATTCTCGTCAGGCGCTAGACGATTTAAACGTCTGCTTCCTGTTTGCACCGCAGTATCACACGGGTTTTCGCCATGCTATGCCGGTGCGCCAGCAGCTCAAAACCCGCACTATTTTTAACGTACTGGGCCCGTTGATTAACCCAGCACGTCCACCCAAAGCCCTGATCGGTGTTTATAGCCCCGAGTTAGTCCTGCCGATTGCGCAGGCATTAAAAGTGCTGGGTTATCAAAACGCCGCCGTAGTTCACGGCGGAGGAATGGACGAAGTGGCAATTCATGCCCCTACGCTGGTAGCCGAACTTCATCAGGGCGAAATCGAAAGCTACCAGCTTTCACCGCAGGATTTCGGCTTAGAAAGCTATTCGCTGAATGCGTTACAGGGCGGAACACCAGAAGAAAACCGTGACATTCTGGCGCGCTTATTACAAGGTAAAGGTGATGCAGCGCACGCTGCGGCCGTCGCCGCAAACGTTGCTTTACTGCTGAAATTGTTTGGTCAGGATAATCTGCGCCACAACGCGCAACTGGCACTGGAAACCATCAGAAGCGGAACAGCATTTGAGCGAGTCACCGCACTGGCAGCACGAGGCTGAGTATGTTGCAAGGAAATCTGTCACCACAACGTTCATCACAAGAACAAGAAACCGTCTTAAATCGCATCGTTCGCGACAAAGCCGTATGGGTTGAAGCCCGTCAGTCTCAACAGCCGCTGGAAAGCTTCCAAGCTAGCATTGTCCCTTCATCGCGTTCGTTTTATGACGCGCTGTCTGGCAACAGAACCGCTTTTATTCTGGAATGCAAAAAGGCATCACCCTCTAAAGGTGTGATCCGCGAAAACTTTAACCCGGTAGAAATCGCCACGCTGTATCGCGATTTTGCCTCAGCGATTTCCGTATTGACCGACGAAAAATACTTTCAGGGTGATTTCGACTATTTGCGTCAGGTCAGCGCCACCGTGCATCAACCGGTACTGTGCAAAGATTTTGTGATTTCTGCGTACCAAATTTATCTGGCCCGCTTCTATCAGGCCGATGCCATATTGCTGATGCTCTCCGTTCTCGATGACGAGCAGTATCTGCATTTAGCCGCCATCGCCCACAGTCTCCAAATGGGCGTATTGACTGAAGCCAGCAACGAAGAAGAACTCGAGCGCGCCATTGCACTAAAAGCCAAAGTGGTTGGTATCAATAACCGAGACTTACGCGATCTGTCGATTGACCTCAATCGCACGCGTCAGATGGCACCACGGTTGCCGCAAGGTGTCACCGTGATCAGCGAATCAGGTATTCATACCTACAGCCAGATTCGTGAGTTAAGCCATTTTGCTAATGGCTTCCTGATCGGTAGCGCGCTGATGTCTGAACCTGATTTAAGTCTGGCGCTGCGCCGTGTGCTGCTGGGCGACAACAAAGTGTGTGGTTTGACGCGTGCAGAAGATGCCGCCACGGCTTATGGTGCAGGTGCCGTCTACGGCGGTTTGATTTTCGTCGGCAGTTCACCGCGCTACGTGGATATTTCTCAGGCACGAGAAGTGATTGCCGCGGCTCCGCTAAAATACGTCGGCGTATTCCGTAACGCCAAGCTGGAAACGGTACGTTTGACAGTGGAACGTTTGGGACTCTATGCGGTTCAACTGCACGGTGATGAATCGCAGGAATATATTCGCGAATTGCGACAGCTGCTGCCAATTAACTGCCAGATCTGGAAAGCCATGAGCATTAGCGATGCTATTCCGGCGCGCAATTTACTCCATGTCGATCGCTATGTTTTCGATAACGGTAACGGCGGCACTGGACAGGCGTTTGATTGGAATCTACTGCAAGGAAAAACGCTGGATAACGTCATGCTTGCCGGTGGACTCAACGCCAGTAACTGCGTTATGGCTGCCAAGTTGGGTAGCGCTGGGCTGGATTTCAACTCTGGAGTGGAATCCGCGCCGGGGAAAAAAGATCGGCAAAAGCTGGAGGCGGTATTTCAAACGCTGCGAGCTTACTAGTTCACGCTAGCAAAAGAACTCACCAATAAAGAAAAGCGACAGGCCTGCTTTAGCCTGAAATTGCCAAATACTAAGAATGGACAGGACGGGAAAAACAATGACTTTATTAAACCCCTATTTCGGTGAATTTGGTGGAATGTACGTTCCCCAAATATTAATGCCCGCATTAAACCAGCTGGAAGAAGCGTTTGTTAGCGCCCAGAAAGATCCTGAGTTCCAAGCTCAGTTCATCGATCTGCTAAAAAACTATGCGGGGCGCCCGACCGCGCTCACGCTGTGCCGGAACTTGACCAAAGGTACTAAAGCCAAGCTATACCTGAAACGCGAAGATTTGCTGCACGGCGGTGCTCATAAAACCAATCAGGTATTAGGTCAGGCGTTGCTGGCTAAGCGAATGGGTAAAACCGAAATTATTGCCGAAACCGGTGCTGGACAGCACGGCGTCGCCACTGCTCTGGCCTGTGCGCTGTTGGGGCTGAAATGCCGCGTCTATATGGGTGCGAAAGACGTTGAACGTCAGTCGCCTAACGTGTTCCGTATGCGCCTGATGGGGGCGGAAGTTATTCCGGTGCACAGTGGCTCAGCCACGCTAAAAGACGCGTGTAATGAGGCACTGCGCGACTGGTCTGGCAGTTACGACAAAGCGCACTATTTGCTGGGCACCGCGGCGGGTCCACATCCTTACCCAACTATCGTGCGTGAATTCCAACGCATGATTGGCGAAGAAACCAAAGAGCAGATCCTTGGCTTTGAAGGCCGCCTGCCAGATGCCGTTCTGGCCTGCGTCGGTGGCGGTTCCAACGCCATCGGCATGTTTGCTGACTTTATCGTCGAAGAGTCGGTGCGCCTGATCGGCGTCGAACCGGGTGGTTTAGGTATCGAGACGGGACAGCACGGCGCACCGTTGAAACATGGCAAAGTAGGCATCTACTTTGGTATGAAATCACCGATGATGCAGACCGAAGAGGGCCAAATTGAAGAGTCTTACTCTGTTTCTGCGGGTCTGGACTTCCCATCGGTCGGTCCACAGCATGCCTATTTGAACAGCATCGGTCGTGCTGATTACGTATCAATCACCGATGATGAGGCGCTTGAGGCGTTCAAACGTCTGTCGCGTGAGGAAGGGATCATCCCTGCACTGGAGTCTTCACACGCCCTCGCCCACGCGCTGAAAATGATTGAGCAAGATCCAGATAAAGAACAATTGCTAGTGGTGAACCTGTCAGGCCGCGGCGATAAAGACATTTTTACCGTTAACGATATTTTGAAAGCGCGGGGAGAAATCTGATGGAACGCTATCAACAACTGTTTGCCGAATTAAAAGAACGCAAAGAAGGGGCTTTCGTTCCTTTTGTGACCTTAGGCGATCCCACTCCGGCGCTCTCTTTAGAGATTATTAATACCTTAATTGACGCGGGTGCCGATGCGTTAGAGCTGGGTATTCCCTTCTCCGATCCGCTAGCCGACGGCCCTACTATTCAAGACGCTACGCTGCGCGCTTTTGCCGCAGGCGTCACTCCGACCGTATGCTTTGAAATGTTGGCCGAGATCCGCAAAAAGCATCCCCATATTCCAATTGGTCTGCTGATGTATGCCAACTTGGTGTTCCACAACGGCATTGACGAGTTTTATCAGCGCTGTGCTGAGGTTGGTGTCGATTCTGTATTGGTCGCCGACGTTCCGCTGGAAGAGTCAACGCCGTTCCGTCAGGCAGCGCTGCGTCACGGTATCGCACCGATCTTTATTTGTCCGCCTAACGCCGACGATGCGCTGCTGCAAGGCATCTCTGAACAGGGACGTGGCTATACTTATCTGCTCTCGCGCGCCGGTGTTACCGGTGCTGAGACCCGTGCACAACTGCCGTTGCATCATTTGGTGGCACGCTTGGATGAATTGAACGCGCCTCCTGCGTTGCAAGGATTTGGAATTTCTGAACCGTCGCAGGTAAAAGAAGCGCTGGATGCGGGCGCTGCGGGTGCAATTTCTGGCTCGGCCATTGTTAAAATCATCGAGAAAAACCACCAGCAGCCTGACGTTATGCTCAAAAAACTGCATGACTTTGTCAGTGGAATGAAAGCCGCTACGCGCCGCTAAGATAAATGTAAGCTCAACAACCGTGCCGTATTCGTACCGCACGGTTTTTTTATATTAATGAAGCTTACATATTGATAACCCTATTTTTTAAAAATGGATTATAGTGATTACGGATGGTTCAACGAATAATCATTAGATTACGTTTTGAATTGCCATACCAACAATAAACTGCAAGGAGAGACATTGATGAAATGGGTTAAAGCGATTACCACTTTTTGCGCAGCGGCGATTTTTTCTGTTGCGTTGGCAGGTTGCGCACCAACAGCGAAACAGGAAGGAACCGGCGGTTATATCGACGATACCGTTATAACAACCAAAGTTAAATCTGCACTGCTGGCTGAAAAATCTCTCAAATCCACCGAGATCAGCGTTGAAACCTTTAAAGGCCGCGTTCAGCTCAGCGGTTTCGTGACGTCTTCTGCTGATGCTAACCGTGCCGTCGCCGTAGCTAAAACGGTGAAAGGTGTGCGTACGGTAGAAAATGATATGCGGATTAAATAATTCGCTCTGACGATCAAAAAAGGCGCTAAAGCGCCTTTTTTATTGTCTGTAACTTTTGTCTGTAACGTTGCTTTATAACTACAGAGTCTGTAACACTGGCCGTTCTTAGTGTTCCTGCTACACGTCTCTATTTAGAAACGGTAACCCACTGCAAACATGAATACAAACGGGTCTACGTGTGTATCAATGTTTTGTTTTTGGTTGTTGCTATCTCTGAACTTAATGGTGGTATCGATATCCATGTACCACAGAGATGCGTTGATCATCCAATCTTTATCAACCATGTAATCCAGACCAACCTGACCTGCCGCACCCCATGAGTTGTCTACGCTCAAATCGTGCAAGCCTAAGCTTTTTCCGGTGTTATTAAACTTCGCATCGTAGAAATTCGTGTAGTTAATACCCACACCCACATACGGACGCAGCTTGTCTTCAGCCTTACCAAAGTACCACTGAGCCATCAGCGTTGGTGGCAACTGACGAGAGGAAGCAATATCCCCCGTCGCCTGCAAACCTACTTTATGCTGGAACGGCGTAGCACCTAACAGTTCAACCCCAATGTTATCGGTGATCAGATAGCTGAAAGTCAGACCAAGCTGGGTATCGTTATCGATCTTGAACCCACCCAATCCCATCACGTTTTCACTGCTTTCCGTTGGACGTACGGTTGCGGTACCGGCACGGACAATAAAGTCACCAGCCTGATGAGCCATAGCAAAAGACGGTGCCAGCGTAGCTGCCACACATAGCGCAAGTGTTAGTTTTTTCATCATCCCTTCCCTTTATATGGTTATCACTGCGTGCAGAAATATACCCAAAAAGGATGATTCATGATTTAACACAGATCACATGAATGACATTGTTTTTGACAAAATGACATAAACTAAACATGCATTAAATATATGATTTTGATGAAATTGATTTAGATCAATTTTAGCCAAATATCATCATCCATCACGCATCAAGCCGATGGGTGTTGACCTAAGATTAACCTCAGAGTAATTTTTTTATTCCGATTGTTTTGGTTCGAAGCCATAAGGAGTGGTGGGAAATCAAGATGAGTAACACTTCAACTCTTTCAACGCTAACACATCCTAATCCATGTATATCCTGCGGCGCTTGCTGCGGCTATTTCCGTGTTTCATTTTACTGGGCCGAGGCAGATGATGCCGGTGGCTGCGTGCCCGCATCGCTCACTGAACAGGTGAATCCGTATCTTCGCTGTATGCAGGGAACCAACAGCAAAAAACCGCGCTGTGTGAACCTGCGCGGTGAAATCGGCCAGCAAGTCATGTGTGCCATGTATGAAAACAGGCCGTCGCCTTGCCGTGAATTTGAGCAGTCATGGGAATATGGTGAACGCAATGAAGCCTGCGATCGTGCACGGGCAGCCTATGGGTTGCCTCCCCTTGCCCCCAACAACGTAGAAGAAATCGCCAGTAGCATCGCAACGGGGTGCCACTTACCCGGTTAACAAGGTACAATCGGCGCACATTCATTACATTGATATGCCCTAATACCGTGAAGCAGTGACGTTGCTCGATACTGCTTCACGCCAACGGGGATCGTTGCAACTGCCAAGGAGCGCCTGCATGCCAATCACGGCCCGTACACTGTACCGTGACACCTTCAACTTTTTCCGTCATCAGCTCAGCACGCTGTGCTTGTTAGCGCTATTAACCGCGTTTATTTCGGTGATACTAAATCAAGCGTTTACTCCAGGTGCCGATGACCTGAGTATTCTGGCTGGTGCTGATGGTACTCTGTCCTCGGGTATGGGGCTGCAAGAGATGGTGCAGCAAATGACGCCTGAGCAACAGATGGTGCTATTGAAAGTCTCTGCCGCGGCCAGTTTTTCCGCCCTTATTGGTAATGTGTTGCTGCTAGGCGGCATGCTGGCACTGATCCCGTTGGTTTCGCAGGGGCAGCGTATCAGTGCGTTGCGCGCTATTGGTGCTTCCGCGCCGATGTTACCGCGTCTACTGATACTGATGTTCCTGTGCACCCTAATGGTTCAACTGGGGATTACCGCCTTTATTGTACCGGGCATTGTGCTGGCCGTCGGGCTGGCGCTAGCGCCAATGATTATGTCGGAAGAAAAAGCGGGGATTTTCACGTCGATTCGTAGCAGTTTCCGTCTGTCATTTGCCAACGTCCGTTTGATTAGTCCAGCCATCATGCTGTGGCTAGCGGCGAAACTGGCGCTGTTGCTGCTGGTTGGCGTACTTTCAGCCCTGCATCCAACCATTGGCATGGTGATTATAGGCGCACTGAGCAATCTGATTTCTGCACTGCTTATTATCTATTTATCCCGCCTGTACATGCTGGTGAAACAGAGTGCTTGATCGAATCGGGTGACAGCAAGTTGCCACTAAGATTGATATAAAAAACGCCCGATGAAATTCATCGGGCGTTTTTCGTTAATCAGGCATTCGGCCCTTAATCAGAACGGATAGTCGTGATAGCCCATCTGCTCGGAAATGTTACGCGCCGCAGTATGCAGCATCGTTACATATTCATGTTTAGCATCTTCGGAAAAACGAATTGTCGGGAATGAAATACTCAGTCCTGCAATCACAACACCAAAGCGGTCAAAGACGGGAACGGCGATGCAGCGCAACCCCTCTTCCTGCTCTTCGTTATCCTCACCGAAGCCTTGTTGTTTCACTATATCTAGCGCAACCAGCAACTCTTCCGGCGTCAAAATGGTTTTGTCCGTGCTACGTTTGAATTCAATCTGAGAGATAATTTCTTTTGCTTCTTCACGATCGCGCCATGCCAGTAGCACTTTACCAATCGCGGTGCTGTGCAGCGGATTGCGACGCCCGATACGCGAATACATACGCAGGTTGTACATCGAGTCGATTTTATGAATGTAGACAATGCCATCTTCATCCAGCGCCCCTAAATGGATCGTTTCACGCGTTAAACGTGAAAGCTCGCGCATTTCGATATCCGCACTGCGAATAAGATCCACGTTTTGTAACGCATGGGCACCCAACTCAAATAATTTCAGCGTCAGAGAATATTTTTCTGACTCACTCTCCTGCGATACATAACCGAGAGATTTCATGGTTTGCAGAAAACGATACACGGTACTTTTAGACATCATCACTCGCTGAGACAGCTCGGTGATGCCAATTTCGCGCTCTTCGGTGAGCGCCTGTAAAATCCCAAACACTTTGAGTACAGAAGAGACCGAATCGGGTTGTTTATCTATATCTGTTGACATTGTATTTCTTTACCCTATCAGATGATTAAATCGAACCTATGTTTCATTATAAAAGGAACAGCTTCCGAAAGACAGCCTGTTAAACAGGTTAAAGCATTGTTTAAACGTTTCCGCACGTCCGAAGTTTTGTTACAAACAAAGCCATGTGTGACGATGGTCTCATCTTGTAATTAACGTTATAGTTGCGATCTTGACAAATAATCCTCTAATTATCATTACTCAATGAAATTACCCCCAAATGACGGTGTTCCTTTACCACAACGCTACGGTGCCATTTTAGCCATTGCACTCGGCATTACTGTCGCGGTACTCGATGGCGCGATTGCCAACGTTGCCTTACCGACCATTGCACGCGATCTGAACGCCTCGGCCGCAACGTCGGTCTGGATCGTCAATGCCTATCAGCTTGCGATAACGATCTCTCTGCTTTCACTCGCGTCACTGGGCGATATCATCGGCTATCGCAAAGTGTATCTTACCGGTCTGTTGGTATTCAGCATCACCTCGCTGGGATGTGCCATGTCTGATTCACTGTGGACACTGACGCTGGCTCGCGTGCTGCAAGGCTTTGGTGCCGCTGCCGTAATGAGCGTTAACGTGGCCCTAGTGCGGCTCATCTATCCTCAGCGCTACCTTGGGCGCGGTATGGGGATTAATGCGCTAATCGTTGCCGTTTCTGCCGCCGCAGGCCCCTCCGTTGCCGCTGCGATCTTATCCGTCAATAGTTGGCCATGGCTGTTTGCCGTAAATGTCCCTATTGGTATTGCCGCCTTTATTTGTGGCATGAAGTTTCTCCCACAGAATCCCCCCAAAGTCGGTAAACCTAAATTTGATGGCTATAGCGCGCTGCTGAATGCGCTCACCTTTGGCTTATTAATTTCAGCTATCAGTGGCTTTGCCCAACGCCAAAACAGCCTGATACTGCTGGGTGAAGTTGTGATTATGTTGGTAGTGGGAACATTGTTTGTACGCCGCCAGCTAACGCAAGAATTCCCGTTACTCCCCGTTGATCTGCTACGAATTCCCATTTTTTCTTTATCGGTGGGAACCTCAATCTGCTCTTTCAGCGCCCAAATGTTGGCCTTTGTTTCGCTTCCGTTCTTCCTGCAAACCGTTCTGGGTAAAACCGAGGTCATGACAGGCCTGCTGCTCACTCCGTGGCCCATTGCGACCATGATCATGGCACCGATTGCCGGGCGCCTGCTCGAGCGCTTCAACGCGGGGCTACTCGGTAGCATTGGCTTAGGGCTATTTGCCATTGGGCTGCTGTCTCTAGCGTTGCTGCCAGCATCGCCTTCGGATCTCGATATTATTTGGCGCATGGCATTGTGTGGCGCAGGGTTTGGTATTTTCCAGTCGCCGAACAACCACACCATGATCTCTTCCGCGCCACGCCATCGCAGCGGAGGTGCCAGCGGTATGCTCGGCACCGCTCGTCTGCTTGGACAAACCAGCGGTGCCGCGCTAGTCGCTCTGATGTTCAATCTGTTTGGCAACCACGGCACGCATTCATCTCTGCTGCTTGGCGCCCTGTTTGCGCTTTGCGCCGCCATCGTCAGCAGCCTGCGTATTCGACAGCCAAAGCCGTCGGCCCAATAACACCATAAAAAAAGGGAATCCCTCTCGGGATTCCCTACCAAAATGATAAGAATCATCGCAATACACCGCTTTATGCTGTGATGCTTATCAGCTCGGTTTCGTTATTTGATGAAACCACGCAGTTCGCCATGTCGAACAATCCCCTGCAAGAGTACTTCATCGCTGATGATGTCAAATAGCGATAGCGTATTGCCATCTCTTTTCTCCTGATTCTTATTGTAACGCGCAATTTCCCCCCACTCTTCAAACGCCCGTGGATGATGCTGCTTAATGAAGGCCAATAGCGTAATCAATGTCACCGCGCTAGCGGGCATATTCGTCACCGAACCATTCAGGTAATTGAAGATAGTGTTACGTGGAGCATTCAGTAACGTGGTGAGCTCTGTCTTTGTAATTCCCAATTCGTTAAAAATCCTAGTGAATTCGTTCACTTAATTTGTTCCTAATAGGTTAATTTTCTGGTTTTGTTATTTTACCAAAGCATTGATGATACTGAAAGTTTTTCATGTTGAAGAATTCTCTCCATACAATAACTTAACTAAAATCAGAACAAGTATAAATCCATATAAGAACCTTAAACATTCTTATTGAGAACAAAAAGCACTGTTATCTTTTTGTTGAATGAAAAATAAGTATTGATTGATATCCTATATACACATAAATTTCACCCCATCAGGAACATTTTTACATACATAAAAACCCCACATCGCAAAACAACTTTCTTTAGGTCTATCTCACTATGAAGCGCAAAATAACTTTCATCGCTGCTGTAATTGCTAGTTCTTTCGTTGGAATGGCGCAAGCTCACTTAAACCTAGCCGACGCATTAGGCGGTTCATCAGATGAAGCTATAGCCTTTAGAACATGGGTGTTAGATACCCATAAAATTGAATCATCGGTTTTTGATTATTCGGATAATGCCAAAAACACTTTCGTTAATTCACCGACGACTAATATTGGTAACTCTAACCAGACTGCACATAACCTGCTTGATAATCACAACTATAATTTGTTGACCTATTGGATCCCTCAATTTGAGTCCGTATGGTCAGAATTGCCAAAACCGACAAATACGACAACAACACCTAGTGGCAATTATAATCGTGGAGGCACACCGACCTATGTCGTACCGGACAACACGCCTGAGCCAGTTTATTACGGCCCAACACAGCGCCCGAATACCTCTATAAAAATAGAAAATGCAAATCCAGAAACACCACATTTAGACGGACAGCATAACGTTGAGATTAACCCTGCTCATGGTAATCCTGAGGGCGTTCCCGTTGCGCCTA
>NZ_KV824193.1:0-21342 GCF_001816025.1 Hafnia sp. HMSC23F03 | reverse complement strand
CCGCCTTGCTCGGACGCCTGCACGGAGTGCATGTCGGTTTCGGTGCCTTAGGCGTACGAAATCTACACCATAAACTTATGTGTACAACCCTACACCATTCAACATGGATAATCTGAAAGCGGCAGCCGTAATATTATATAGCACACCCCTGCATCTTATCCTCATCCGTCATCTTATCGACCTGCAGCAACTCCAACATACTGTTGGCGATCTCACGTTCGCCCATCACCACCTGATTCGCACCGCGATCTGAAATATAGGCGACTTCATCGTCGTAGTGCGCTCGGGCGATAATATCCAGAGAGTCTCGCTTGGTGCGGGCAAAGGCGACAATCTCACCGGCTTCGTAGCCGTTTGGAATAGTGAGTAGCAGCCAGCGTGCACAATCGATTCTCGCTAGCTCCAAAATTTCGGGATTCGCCGCATTACCCAGTACCGCATGAATACCTTGCTCACGTAGCGCCTCAACGCGCGGGCGGGAGTTCTCGATAACCACCAGTGGAACGCCTGCATCATGCAGTTTAGCGCCGATGAGACTGCCTACGCGCCCGTAGCCAACCAGAAGTACATGGTTGCAGAGGTCAACAGGGATCTGTTTCTCTTCTTCTTCAGTGACTTCTTGCAGGCTTTGGTCTTCGATAGTTTCCGTTTTGGCCAGATAACGCTCCAGTAGAGTAAACAGGAGTGGGTTAATCATGATGGACAGGATCGCCCCTGCCAGCACCAAATTCCGACCTTCCGGTGATAGCATATTTAGGGAAATCCCCAAACCAGCCAAAATGAAGGCGAATTCACCAATTTGAGCCAGACTGACGGAAACCGTTAGCGCAGTACGTTTAGAGTGACCAAACATCTTCACTAGCAGGAATGCAGCAACGGACTTACCAAATACGATGATTGCTAAGCAGCCCAGTACAGCGAGTGGTTGTTCGACCAAAATCATTGGGTCAAATAACATCCCTACTGAAACAAAGAACAGCACCGCAAATGCGTCCCGCAGTGGCAATGTATCGTGAGCCGCTCGGTGGCTAAGCTCTGATTCGTTCAGTACCATGCCAGCAAAGAAGGCGCCAAGTGCGAAAGAGACGTCGAATATTGCGACGGCACCGTAGGCGACGCCCATGGCTAATGCCAGAACGGAAAGGGTAAACAGCTCGCGTGAGCCCGTGCTGGCGGTTTTGGCCAAAATCCAAGGCACCAAACGGCGTCCCACCACGATCATAATGGTGATAAAGGCGATGACTTTACCCAGCGTGATACCAAGCTCAATCAGCAGGTCTTTTAGCTGCATATTTTGCCCTTCGCCCATAATTCCGGCGAAAGCAGGTAAAAGAACCAGTGTTAGCACCATTGCCAGATCTTCTACGATCAGCCAGCCAATGGCGATTTGCCCGCGTTGGCTATCAATTAGCTGCCGCTCTTCCAAAGCGCGCAGCAATACCACGGTACTCGCGGTGGATAAACACAGGCCAAAAACTAAGCCGGTGACTAAATCCCAACCTAATAACGACGAAAGTCCCATACCCAGCAATGTTGCCACAGCGATTTGTGCAATAGCGCCGGGTATCGCGATGTTTTTAACCGCCATTAAATCTTTTAGAGAGAAGTGCAGACCAACACCGAACATTAGCAAGATAACACCAATTTCGGCCAGCTCTGGGGCGAGTGAGGTATCAGCCACGAAGCCGGGTGTAAACGGGCCAGCAAGTACGCCTGCGACCAAATAGCCCACTAATGGGGATATTCGCAGACGATTTGCCAGCATACCTAAAAGAAAGGCGAGAACTAAGCCTCCAACGATTGTCGTAATAAGCGGGGTTGAGTGATGCATCTAGACTCCTTCTAGCACTGCACGAACAGCTAAATAATAAAAATACCTTTTTTAACTTGAAGCCGTTTCATGGCTACAGTTTCAATTAATGTGTGTATACCCGTCATACTTGAAGCAGCATCTGTGTTAGCAGTGCTCGTTCCTCACGAAACTCAGCTGGCTTGTCGGGTACGGCAAGGCTTCGTCCTGTCGGCAACGGCACAAAAACGGCTCATCAGACTCAGGTTTTTGCGATGCAACTCTAATTATTGGGGTACTAAAACCGCAATTTCTCACGTCGCAGTACCTTTAGTGGTGCTTTTGCTTCGTGAAATCAATAGGTATCTCTAATAAGTTTATTGTATTTATCGATATTCTGCTGAGTTAATTTTGGGAAATCAGTCAGAAATTAGAAAAAAAACGTGCGGATGGCAGTAAATGAAGGTTTTGTCAGGCAAGTTCATGTGGTACGCGGCTTTGGGAAGAGGATAACCCGACCAATCCTACAGGATAAGTCGGGTTATTAAGGCTAGTTAGCGTCTTTATGCTCTATATTCGGCAGTAAAGCAGTCAAGATGCCGAGTAATGGCAGGAATGCACAAATCTGATAAACCAAATCGATGCTGGTGAGATCGGCAACATAGCCAAGAACCGCGGCTCCCAAGCCTCCCATACCGAAGGCAAAACCAAAGAATAGACCAGAAACCATGCCGACTTTGCCAGGGATGAGCTCTTGTGCGTAAACCAAGATGGCGGAAAATGCCGAAGCCAATATGACACCGATAATAACGGTTAAAATGCCCGTCCAGTACAGAGAAGCGTAGGGTAAAGCGAGCGTAAACGGTGCGACACCCAGAATTGAGCCCCAAATAACATATTTACGTCCTATCTTATCGCCTAAAGGCCCGCCAATAATGGTTCCGGCGGCGACAGCAAACAGGAATGCAAACAAATGAATCTGCGCACTTTGTACTGAAACACCAAACTTATGGATAAGATAAAAGGTGTAATAGCTGCTAATACTGGTGAGATAGAAGTATTTTGAAAAAATCAGCACGAGCAGTATCGATAGAGAGATAACCACGGTGCGTCGTGGCAGCACTTTTACCGCGCCTTGGCCTTTGGGCTTACCTTTGCTTTGACGCGTTTGATGCTGATACCACTTGCTCACCTGCAGTAGTACAACGATGGCGAGCAGCGCTGCCAGAGAAAACCAGGCGATATTTCCCTGACCGTAAGGCGCAATAACCGCCGCCGCCAGCAAGGGCCCCAACGAGCTACCAAAGTTGCCACCGACCTGAAATACCGATTGTGCCAGACCATGGCGGCCACCGGAGGCCATACGTGCAACGCGTGAAGATTCGGGATGGAAGATTGACGAGCCCGTCCCCACCAGCGCAGCGGCAATAAGTACCACGCTAAAACTAGGTGCGACCGATAACAGTAAAAGCCCTGCCAACGTGAATCCCATGCCTATCGGTAAAGAATAGGGTTTAGGGTGTTTATCGGTATACATACCGATGAGCGGTTGCAGCAATGAGGCTGTGAGCTGATAGGTTAGGGTGATAAGGCCTATCTGCGCAAAACTAAGTGAAAACTCCCCGCGTAAAATTGGGTAGATCGCTAAAATCAGCGATTGGATCATATCGTTCAGCAGATGTGACACGCTGATGGCACCCAGAATGGAGAACGAGGTGCGATTGACGGGCTTTTGTGTCACGGAATCGGACACCGGATCGATGCGGTCAGTCATAGTGTATTTTTGTTATGTTGTGGGTTAAGGAGCTATTTATGTACAGGTTATGTGCAGGCTGATAAATAGAGATAGTCATCAAGCTAACAATGACAAAGTTTATCATTCTTGGTCAACCGTTGTTTTTATCTTCTCGTCGGTTATTTGTTCGCCATTGCTGGCAAATGTGGGCTGTAATTTGAAAGTGCTCGCAAAAAAATGAAATGATCCGACAAATTAGCCGTTAGAATTTTAGACTGATCATTCAACGCAGTGATTTAAATCGAATAAACATAATAACTAGAACGGTAATGGGATGATGAATATGACGACACGGAGAACCCGTATGAAATTTGCTCTAAAAGGAACGGCATGCGCTTTAGCGGTAACGCTCGCACTGGTGCCGACGTGGGCTGCCGCATGGGAAAAAGACAAAACCTATAACATCACAATTCTGCACACCAACGATCACCATGGTCACTTTTGGCAAAATGCCAATGGGGAATATGGTTTAGCTGCGCAGAAAACGCTGGTGGATCAGATACGCCAAGAGGTTGCGGCGCAAGGCGGTAGCGTATTGTTGCTCTCCGGTGGGGATATCAATACTGGCGTTCCCGAGTCAGATTTACAGGATGCAGAGCCTGATTTTCGCGGCATGAATCTAGTTGGCTATGATGCGATGGCGATTGGTAATCATGAGTTTGACAACCCGTTATCCGTATTACGTCAGCAGGAAAAGTGGGCGACCTTTCCTTTGCTTTCAGCCAATATTTACCAGCAAGGCACTGAAAAACGGTTATTTAAGCCATACGAAGTTTTCGATAAGCAGGATATTAAAATTGCCGTGATTGGTTTAACCACCGATGACACCGCGAAGATCGGCAACCCTGAATTATTAAAAGGGATCGAATTCCGTGATCCGGCAGTGGAAGCTAAGACGCTGATCCAGCAGATCAAACAAAACGAAAAACCGGATGTGATCATCGCGGCCACCCATATGGGGCACTATGATAACGGCGAGCATGGTTCCAATGCACCCGGCGACGTTGAAATGGCGCGCAAGCTCCCTGCGGGATATCTGGACATGATTGTCGGCGGCCACTCACAAGATCCGGTGTGCATGGCGTCAGAGAATAAAAAGCAGGTTGATTATGTGCCAGGGACACCGTGTGCCCCCGATCGCCAAAACGGTACTTGGATCGTGCAGGCGCATGAATGGGGCAAATATGTTGGCCGCGCTGATTTTACCTTCCGCAACGGCGCGCTGACGCTACAGCACTACCAGCTTATTCCCGTGAACCTCAGCAAAAAAGTGACCAAAGATGATGGTACCGTTGAGCGTGCATATTACACCCACAAAATCGAGCAAAACCCGCAAATGCTCAAGCTGTTGACGCCGTTTGAAGAGAAGGGCAAAGCACAGTTGGAAGTTAAAGTCGGTAGCGTGGATGGAAAATTAGAGGGCGATCGTAGCAAAGTTCGCTTTGAACAAACCAATATGGCGCGCTTGCTGCTGGCGGCGCAGATGGAGCGCACTCAGGCCGATTTGGGAGTCATGAGCGGTGGAGGAGTCCGAGACTCTATCGAACCGGGAGATATTAGCTACAAAGATGTGTTAAAAGTGCAGCCGTTTGGCAACACCGTGGCGTATGTGGAGATGAAAGGTAGCGATCTCGAAAAATATCTCGCCGTGGTTGCCAATAAAAAAGTGGATTCTGGCGCTTATGCTCAATTCTCAAACGTGAGTTTAATCGCGGATGGAAAAGGCGTTCGCGATGTGAAAATTAAAGGAGAGCCATTACAGGCAGACAAAGTCTACCGTTTGGCGCTGCTCAATTTTAACGCCACGGGGGGTGACGATTATCCGATCGTGAGTGAGTTGCCAAGCTATGTGAATACAGGGTTTGTGGACGCAGAGGTGTTAAAGCAGTACATCGAAAAACACTCTCCGCTCAAAGTGGCAGACTATGAGCCGAAAGGCGAGATTGTTTATCAGTAAAGTCGTGCATGACGGAGGGTAGGTTTTGCTCTCCGTCAACGCCAAACATGTCCCCACCTAAACTTCCACCAGTCTAGCCGTCTAGATGAGAAAATTATTATTTGAAAATAATTCTTGATAACTTAGGTCGGGTATGAGTAAATAGCGTCATCGGTTTGAAACACAGACCTTATGAACGCAGTTTTAGTAAAGCAGTCCTCAGTTCAAGCGCTATCCGCATAGATACCTCTTCTTCTTGTGAGTCTTCTCCTAAGTGCCAAATAAGAACTTTTCAATAAGTAACTCTCTGAAGACGACCACATTCGCCAGGTGATTTTTTAAATCGCTGATGGCTCAAAAAATAATTAAAGGAAGTATCTATGTCTAATAAAATGACTGGTTTAGTAAAATGGTTTGACGCTGGTAAAGGTTTCGGTTTCATCTCTCCTGAAGATGGCAGCAAAGATGTATTCGTACATTTCTCTGCAATCCAGAGCAATGATTTCAAAACTCTTGATGAAGGCCAAAAAGTTGAGTTCTCTATCGAGAACGGCGCTAAAGGTCCATCAGCAGTAAACGTTGTTGCGCTGTAATAGCTAATAACGCATGCAGAAACGCTAAGTGACTGCATATTAAGAACCCGCCTAGTGCGGGTTTTTGCATTTTTATCAGCGCCATTTTTATTTTAATTATCAAATAACTGCTAGCATTCATTAGGCAAATGTTATCCCTGTCACGGTCGGCAACGATCAGAGCATTTAAGATGCCAGATAGGAGGAAACACACCGATGAAGAAAATAGTTTTAGCAACGTTAGTTGGTTTATTAGTCTCTGGTTACGGCATGGCTGCCGACGATCATTATCTTAAATATGAACAAGCACCCGACAGCTTAAAGCTGCTGCCACCCCCACCCGCTTACACCAGCATCGATTTCCTGAGTGACAAAGCTCACTATGATGAAGGGAAAGCGCAGCGCAGCACAGAGCGTGGAAAGCAGGCGTATGATGACGCCGACGTTTCTAAAGATAGTTTGGCGCGAAATTTCTCCACGGCCTTTGGTTTCCCGATTTCGAAAGAAAAAACCCCTGAAACCTTCACTCTGATTACGACGATGAAAGAGGATGCGGGCGAGTATGCGACGCGTTCAGCCAAGCAACATTATAACCGCGTACGTCCCTTTGCTTTCTATAAGGAAGCAACCTGTCGCCCTGAAGATGAGAAAGAGCTGTCAACCAACGGTTCATACCCTTCGGGCCATACCACTATTGGCTGGTCAGTGGCGCTGGTGCTGGCTGAAGTGAATCCTGCTCGACAGAATGAAATCCTCAAACGAGGTTATGATCTTGGGCAGAGCCGCGTTATCTGTGGCTATCATTGGCAAAGCGACGTAGACGCTGCCCGTGTCGTCGGCAGCGCCGTGGTTGCATCCTTACACAATAATCCCGCCTTTGAAGCGCAGTTAGCGAAGGCTAAAGCTGAAGTGCAGAAGTTAAACCAAGCTCATTGAGTGAAAATTCAATTTTGACGGGTTCTGATAAACAGAACTCGTCAATCTCGTTTCGCAATCTCGGCAAAGCTGGCGTTGGTCATACGGCTAAGGTCTTGCGCTGAGAGTTCAATATCAAGCCCTCGTTTTCCACCGGATACATAAATCGAATCAAATTGCTGCGCACCGCTGTCGATAACGGTAGGCAGGCGTTTCTTTTGCCCTAATGGACTAATGCCTCCCACCAGATAACCGGTAACGCGCTGTGCCAGCTGTGGATCGGCCATATCCGCTTTTTTAGCGGAGAATGCTTTGGCCACTTTTTTTAAATCCAGCATTGAAGCTACGGGGGTTACCGCAACGGCCAAATTTTTAGCGTCGCCGTTAAGGGAAACCAGCAGGGTTTTATAAACCTGCTCGGCGTTTAAACCTAGCTTACGAACGACTTCATCGCCGAAATTGGTTTCGTCGCTGTCGTGATGGTACTGGTGGAGGGTAAAAGGCACTTTGTTTTTTTCAAGCAGAAGAACAGCGGGAGTCATTATTTAAACCTCTAAATCCATCATACTTTAAGCTGCATCTTGGTGGGGTTAGCGAACCTATGCAAACCCGAACTCTGTGTATGCAACATGACAATGAGCACAATGATAACGCTGTTATTCATCAACGTCAGGTTCGGTTACTTATTTATTCGTGCGCTAAATGTTTGTTGGCTACAGCATCCACAGAATAACTATTGCCAGAATCACAGCGGCATTGCTACCCTATGCTGGCAACTACGAGGGTAAACAGAATGTCTATCCTTGTAGCATAACGATAATAATGAAATTCCTCTTTGACTGGCCAATAGAAATATTGGCCATTTTTTTCGCCTAATGTGCAGTGTAGGGCGCGAGGAGTTCTGGCAGGTTACCTTCGCTGTAGAGATGTAAAGCGCCAACGGCGACCACATAGTTTCCTGCGGGGAGTGCCAGCAGCATTTTTTGCCATTTTTGATTGCGATCGCCCATTAGTACTTGATAAAGCTCATCGCTGAAAGTGGTCGGTAGATCGGTGGTTGAGATCGACTCCGTCGGTGATATCCATCCGCTAATCAGCGTTTGCAGCAAGCGTGCGTTGGTATGCCAATGTGTCAGGGTGTCTTGCAGCAGCACGATCCCATTATTGGGTAACGCGTGCAGTAACGCCATTTGAGTATCAGCCCCCTCAAGTTCGATGACGTTGAGTGAACTTTGCTGAGCAAAACGCAGCATCTGATAGTCGATACCATATTCAGAGCGTAGACCTAACTGATGCGCCTGCTGTGCCTGTAAGGTTAACGCGGTGCGCCAGGCGGGAAAATACTGAACGGCGCTCACCGGAATTCCCGTTTCTTGACAGCGCTGTTGCACCTGCAACCATTGTTCGTGAGAGAGGTGAAACTCCAGCGGGGTTTCTGTCTCAGGTGTTTCAAAAGAGGGGGAGGAGCGGGTGATATCGGCTTCAACGATTAACGCATCCGCCTGTTTTAGCCGTTGAATTAGCGCATGGGGGAGAGGGGACATGGTTTCGGTGCCCATATGGATGCTTCCCACCAGATGCAGGTTTACGCCGCCTTGCAAGTGGATATCCAGCGCAGGATAGGCATAGGTCGTCGTGGGGACAATTCCCAACCAGAGAGCAAGTTTACGCAGCCAGTGTTTCATTAATCACCTTCCCTTTTTTTCTATGCTACGTGCAGTGTGCAGGCAAAGGCAAAAAAAAAGCACCGAAATCTCGATGCTTTTTGTCACGTTTGGTGTCGATTTAGCCTTTATTTAGATTTGGGCTTAAAGCGCAATAAACGGTTGGCGTTGCTGACTACGGTAATGGATGACAGCGCCATTGCTGCGCCAGCGACCACTGGACTAAGCAGTGTTCCGGTGAGCGGGTAGAGCACACCTGCAGCAATCGGGATCCCCAGTGAGTTGTATACAAAGGCCCCCAGCAGGTTTTGCTTCATATTGCGCAGCGTGGCGCAGGAGATTTCAATGGCGTCAGCCACACCGGTCAGACTGTGGCGCATCAGAGTAATAGCAGCCGTTTCAATGGCGATATCGCTACCTCCTCCCATGGCTATACCCACATCGGCCTGTGCCAGAGCTGGGGCGTCGTTGATACCGTCGCCAACCATCGCAACTTTATGCCCTTTGGCCTGCAAAGCTTTAATTGCATCCGCTTTACCTTCTGGCATCACGCCAGCGATAACTCGGTCAATGCCCGCTTCTTTGGCAATGGCGTTGGCGGTCAGCGGGTTATCACCGGTCAGCATGACCAACTGATAACCTAGCCCGTGTAATCGCTGTAGTGCTTCGACACTGTCGCTTCTCAGGGGATCACGAATGGAGAGCAGCGCCGCTGGCTTACCGTTTGCTGATAACAACACGGGCGTAATTCCACGCTCGGCCTGCTGTTTCAGTAGCGCTTTCACGTCGCTGATATCCACTTTTTGTTGTTCCATCAGCGAATCATTCCCCAGCAGAAGCGTATAACCCTCGACGTCTCCGCTTACGCCTAAACCGCGCAAGGTGCGGAACTGCGTCACATCTGGAATGACCAAACGTTCTGCTCGTTCTGTGATGGCGCGTGCCAAAGGATGGTTTGAGCCCGCTTCCAACGCAGCAGCCCATTGCAATGCTTGAGCCTCACTGACATCGTTGAACGTATGAATTTCAACGACTTTTGGCTGCCCTTCGGTCAATGTACCGGTTTTGTCGAATACCAAGGTATCGAGCTCACTGGCGCGCTGCAACGCATCTGCATCACGCACCAATACGCCAAACTCTGCTGCGCGTCCCACGCCAGCAATAATCGACATGGGGGTCGCCAAGCCTAGTGCGCAAGGGCAAGCAATGATCAGTACCGTCGTTGCAACCACTAAGGTGTAGACAATCTGTGGTTGTGGGCCAAAGAAGTACCAGATCAGACCGCTGAAGATAGCAATCCCGACGACGGTAGGAACAAACACCGCTGAAATACGGTCAGCCAACTGGCCAATCTCAGGCTTGCTGCTTTGCGCCTGACGAACCAGTTTGATGATGCGCGCCAGCGTGGTTTGGCTGCCGATAGCACCAGCGCGAAACAGCACGCTACCATCTTGTACCACGGTACCTGCATGAACCTGATCGCCGGTGGATTTCTGCTGCGGGATGGGTTCGCCAGTAAGCATGGCTTCATCCATCCACACTTCTCCGGAGATAATCTCACCATCGACCGGTACACGATCTCCGGTGGTTAGGCGAAGTGTCATTCCTAGCTTAACATCCGCCAGCGGGAGGGTTTTCTCTCCCTCTTCGGTGACGACGCGAGCGGTTGGCGGAGTTAAGTCCAGCAAACGCTCAAGCGCTTTGCTCGAACGTTGGCGAGCACGAGCCTCCATGGCGTGACCAAGGTTAATCAAACCGATGATCATCGCACTGGCTTCATAATAGAGATGACGTGCTTCCATCGGAAACACCTGTGGCCACAGGGTTACGGTGATGGAATACAGCCAAGCGGCACCGGTACCCAATGCCACTAAGGTATCCATCGTCGCACTACCGTTCATTAGGCTACGCCATGCGTTACGGTAGAAATGTCCGCCAGCAAATACCATGACACCAAGCGTAATCAGGCCAACGATCAACCAATTATTCTGGTTGGCCGCTGTCAACTCCATTGAGCCACCGAATAAACCCCATGCCATCAGCGGAACACCAAGGCCTAAACCTAACGCCGCCTGCCAACGGAATTTTTTTACCGATTTCTCAGCGGACTCTTGCTGGCGTGCGCGGCGTTTTTCTTCATCTTGAATGATTTCAGCACCGTAACCTGCTTTTTCAACAGCCTGAATCAGCGCCTGCGGATCGCTATGCCCTGTGACTAATGCACTTCGTTCGGCAAGGTTAACTCGCGCTTGATCTACGCCGGGAACCCCTTGCAAAGCATTCTGCACTTTCAGAACACAGCTGGCACAACTCATGCCATCAAGCAGCAATTGGACGCTGTCATCGGTGTCTGCGGAGGTATCCGGAATACTACGAGTGGCCGGAGATGATGTTTCAGCCGCTGCCAGAGTTTCCGGCGCTTGTGTTGCTGTCGTGCTGTTAGATGCAGACTGTGTCAGCGGCTCAGTTTTTGGGTGGCTTTCACCTTGGGCTAGAGCAGCTTCATAGCCAGCCGCTTTGACTGCTTCTATCAGCACGGCGGCTTCGGCAGAGCCATAGATCTTAGCTTCTGTCAGAGACACATCGGCAGCATCAACGCCTGCGACGGCTTCCAGCGCTTTGGTCACGCTGGCGGTGCAATGCCCACAGCTCAGACCGCTTAACGCTAGCGTAACGTCTGGCGTACCCGCCAGCGTGGCGTGATAGCCCGCTTGTTCAACGGTTGAGACAATGGTCTGGGCATCAGCGTCGCCGGTGACTTTAGCGTAACGCGGATTATTCAACTGAGCGACTTCAATGTCAGGGCGCGCCTCTAGCGCAGTTTTTACTTTTTTCGCACAGTTCATGCAGGACAAACCTTGCAGTGCGAACAGCTGAGTTTGTGACATAATGAATTCCTCTTGAGTATTACCGTTCAATCCAAGGATGTTGGCCGACCGGTGAATGACATGCTATTTTTCACTTGGACTAAGCTTAAACCTTCCAGCAAGGGTAAGGTCAAGCGGGAGGAAAAATGAATATTAGTGAAGTTGCCAAGAAAACGGGACTCACCAGTAAAACCATCCGGTTTTATGAGGAAAAGGGTCTAGTGACTGCGCCAAATAGGGCGGATAACGGCTACCGTTTTTACGCCGAAAAGCATATTGAAGAGCTCACCTTGCTGCGTCAGGCTCGTCAAGTGGGATTTACGCTAGAAGAGTGTCGCGATTTGGTCGATCTCTTTCGAGATAAAAGCCGCCATAGTGCCGATGTTAAAAGCCGTACGTTAGAAAAAGTGGCTGAAATAGAGCGTCAGATTGAAGAGTTACAGGCAATGCGGTTACGTTTAATGTCGTTGGCCGATGAGTGCCCCGGCGATGATAGCGCCGATTGTCCGATTATTAATAATCTGGCGGGATGCTGCCATCGCGGTAAATAATATCGCGGTAAATAGTATGGTGGTATCTCTGTGCTATAGCCGGTTTTATCGAGGGCCTGCCAGATAAATTGGCCGTGCTAAGGCTTGGCGATATTCCTCATGATTAAAGAAAGGCCATACGGATTTATCGCCACCAGATGCTTTTATGAGTGCATCCTGTGCACGCTTCTTTCTTTTATTTCTTAAATGATGAGTCCATAGGCAAACCAGAATCACCGTGCCTAAAGTCGCCTGCCAGAGCCTTTGTGTACCGTACTGGGCTAGGATGATGGTGAGAAGGAAGCATGAAGCCCCCGTGATATAGGACCACGATAGGGAGGTGATTTCGGGTTCAGGCCAGCGATATTCTAAATTTGAACGTAAAAATAAAATAATACGCGCGTTTTCCTCTTTTTCCTGAGCGGTGAGCAACTGTTCGTCTTTCAGGCTGAATTCATCGTCATCGGTGATCCACTCAGCGTCGGACATAAAACGCTTAACGATGGCATCTTCAGTTGAAATACAGGCGCTGACCCGCTGTTCATATTGATAGTTAGAAATGCGGCCGATAGAAAATTGGCGAATTGCCTGCGCGATTTGTTTTCTTGAAAACGCATCAATCATAATGATCTCCCTATCGAGAACGTCATCTTGAACATGCTTTTTCGCTATCGCTGAAATCACGTCTTTGCTGACGGTGTCACTCAGATTATTGGCGGAAATATCAAATTGCCGCCAAAATTTGCATGTTATGACCTAATGGCTTTGACTTTCAGGGTAATCCCTTCAACATCCGCAACTTCAACGACGGTGCCTGTCGGCAGATCCTGATAACAGGTCACTCGCCAACTGCTGTCGCCAATCCGAATACGTCCATTGCCATTGACAATCGGCGCTTCTAAGGTTGCGCGGGCGCCAATGAGCTGTCGGCTACGCTGATTGAGCAAGTCGTCGTTGTTTTTCGATTCTGGTTGGCTACGCTTGAGCCAGCGCCACCAAAGAAAAGCGGTTGCGACGGTGAGAATAGCGAACAGCGTTGCCTGCCACTCCCAACCGAAGGGAAAAATCCATGTCAACAAACCGACTATCAGGGCAGAGATCCCGCTCCACAGCAGGTATCCACCTGCCCCAAGCAATTCGGCTGCTAACAGCACACCACCCAGCGACAGCCAGAAGCCATGCGGATTTTGGGCAATGTATTCGACCATTATGATTTGCCTTTAACCGGACCAGTTTCTTTAAGCAGTTCAGCAATGCCGCCGATTGAGCCCATCAGATTGCTGGCTTCCAATGGCATCATGATGACTTTGCTGTTAGTGGCAGATCCAATTTTTTGCAGCGCATCGGTATATTTCTGTGCCACGAAATAGTTAATGGCCTGAATGTTACCGGCGGCAATAGCCTCAGAAACCATTTTCGTCGCCTGAGCTTCAGCCTCTGCGGCACGCTCACGCGCTTCTGCCTGTAGGAATGCAGACTGGCGCTCACCTTCCGCTTTCAGGATTTGAGACTGTTTTTCACCTTCGGCGCGTAAAATGGCAGCCTGACGTACCCCTTCGGCCTCCAGAATATCGGCACGTTTAGTACGTTCTGCCTTCATCTGGGCATTCATGGACGCAACCAGTTCAACCGGTGGGCGCACGTCGCGGATCTCGATACGAGTAACTTTAACGCCCCAAGGATTAGTCGCTTCATCCACGATATGCAGCAAACGGCCATTGATGTGATCGCGCTGAGACAGCATTTCGTCCAGTTCCATTGAACCCAAGACTGTTCGGAAATTTGTCATGGTCAAATTGACGATGGCGCGCTCCAGATTGCTGACTTCATAGGCGGCACGCGCCGGATCGATAACCTGAATAAAACATACGGCGTCAATAGTGACGTTGGCGTTATCTTTCGAAATAATCTCTTGGGCAGGAATATCCAGAACCTGTTCCATCATGTTGATCTTGCGACCAACGCGATCCATGAATGGCACGATGAGATTCAGACCTGGCATTAATGTTTTGGTATAGCGGCCAAAGCGTTCAACGGTCCATTGGAAGCCTTGCGGCACGATCTTAATCCCTGACCAAACGATGACCAACGCAACAACCACTAAGACGGGAATAACGGTAAACATCGATAACCTCCTGTTAACGAGCAGCTACATACCACTCGATTAGTTATAGTTTAACCAATCGTGCGGCAGACTGACATGATTAACAGGGGTAAAAACTAAATTAGGAATATTTAAGTGAACTTCAATTATTCACCAGTGTTACTCATCAAATCCCGTCAGTTCAAATACACCGAGATGTCCATGACCATCGAGTTCAACGGTATGGGTTTGCGGTCTTGGCGTGACGAGCACTGCGCTGTCGTATTTATTTAGGGTGATTGATTTGCCACCGCCTACTGGGGTAAGGGATATTTCGCCGTCGTGACAGAATAAAATAATGGTGCTCGCGTGGCAGCGCAGGGGAGGCATATTGGGGCTGGTCGTCACCCACTGTAGTCGAGCACCGTAATAGCGTGGGTCATAAATCAAGTTAAGGTCGCGCACTTTCCCATTCAATAGCGTGCTGCTGACGCGGCTATCGCCGGAAAAACGCTGAATTCCGCAGATCAACAATGGCGGTTCGACTCGGCCGTCTATTTTGAGTTGCAAACCTTCGCCTTCCAAAATGGAAAGGATGCGTTGATAGCCGGTATAACTAGAAAAATCGCCATCGGTGGTGACGTCTGCCATGGAAAGACGCCAGCGAAAGTCCCGCCCGCTGGGCGAATCCACGCGCATGATCTCTTGTGTAACGCCTTGTCCATTTTTCCAGGGCATCGAATGATAATCAGCCCATCGTATGATCTGCCATTGATTCATGAGGTGAAATGTCCTTTTAAGCGATGCCGAGTTCCGGGAAACAGCAATTTTGCATAGGTAACATTATGATGTTTAGACCAAGTTCGGCGTTCGATCAATAGGCAAGGCTCGCTGGCATGGATATGTAGCCACTGACTTTCTTCGGCGGAAGGTAACACTGCTTCAACGATATGCTCGCCTTCCGTGAGTGGCGCAACGCAGGATAAATAGTCATGCGGCGTGATTTTTTGAAAATCCTGTTGAAGATAATCCGGTGCAACGACGGGATTCACGTAACGGTTTTCAATTTGCACCGGCGTATCGTTTTCATAATGCACGATGATTGAGTGAAAGAGCCTTGAACCCACGCCAAGGTTGAGCGCAGCGGCCTGTTCGCTGTTGGCCTGTGCTTCGACCAGCACGATAATTTTGCAGTGATGACGATGATTGCGCGCCAGAATTTCGTCGCGGATGCTGTGTACTTCGAACAGCGCTGATTGCCCTTTGGGTTCAGCTACAAACGTACCGACGCCCTGCATACGGATCAGCAACCCTTGATGAGTCAGCTCACGCAGTGCGCGGTTGATGGTCATTCGGCTGAACCCCAGATGAGCGACTAGCTCGGCCTCTGAAGGAATACGGTGATTTGGCGGCCAAGTTCCATTACTGATGTTATCGGTGATCATTTTTTTGACCTGCTCGTACAGGGGAGCAGGCGTGGATAAAGTTGATAAATCAGTGGGAAGTGTCATGGATAATATTCCTTATGGGCGCTCGCCTATGTTCCATTGATGTAGGATTTGCCACGCGATTCGCGCCGCCGTCCGCGCACCCGACTGTAGTGGATCCAATGACGGATTGTATTCCACTAGATCTGCTCCCCACAATGAGGGGCATTCACATATTGCGCCAATCAGCGGCAACAGGCGCTCAATAGGTAAACCTACCGCTGCTGGGGCTGAAACCCCAGGCATTTGCCATGCGGGTAATACATCGAGATCGATAGTGAGATAAACGATCTCACATTTTCCCATAAACGTGCGGATCTGATGGCAGAGATCGTCCAGCGTTCGGGTTAGTGCATCGGTATCCCAAACGATCTCAACGTTTAACCGATGAGCCTCATTGACCAGCGCTTGCGTATTGGCGGCTAAGCTAGCTCCCACGCATAAATAGTGGAATGGTTTCTGGTGCTGTTCACAGTGCTGTGCCAACTGGCGGAATGGGGTGCCGGACGTGGCGACGTCATTGCGCCGCAAATCGAGATGGGCGTCGAAATTAATAATGCCTACGGTTTTGTTGGGATGAGCACGATAGATCCCTAAACCGTGAGCGAAGGCGGTTTCATGTCCTCCGCCGAAGACTAATGTGCGCATGCCGCGCTGCTGGTAGGCTGTTACGCCTTGGCTGAATGTTTCCTGCGCTTCTTCCAGCGGTGTTTCACCCACCATCAGCGTGCCACCGTCGGTTAAACGATGGTGTCCAGCGTGAGCCGCGAGATTCGCCAGCATTTTACGCAGTGCATCGGGAGCGGCGGCGGCACCAATACGGCCATGGTTTCGTTTTACCCCCTCATCGCAGGCGAAACCCAGCAAAATGACCGGCCTTGGCTCATCTTGTTGCCCAACCACCTGAAATAAGCGCAGTGCTTCAGGAGACTCCGCTAAATCGTTACGACCTTGCCACACGTCTGCGGCGGTGGGTTGCCAATGGCTCATTGTGCGTCCTCGTTAGGTTTTTTTGCAGTTGGGTGACCTTGATAAACTCGCTGATACAGAGGGTTTCGCCCCAGCTCGTAAATAATTTCCACCGGCTTTTCTGCATCCCATACGGCGAAATTAGCCTGAAAACCGGCAGCAAGTTGCCCGTGGCTGTGCTGGCGATTCAGCGCCTGAGCTGCGTGACGGGTTACGCCGAGCCAAGCTTCTTCTGGCGTGAGTCCAAACTGTACGCAGGCCATATTCATGGCGAGACGCAGAGAAGCAAAAGGGCTGGTTCCAGGGTTGAAATCACTGGCGACCGCCATAGGAACATGATATTGGCGTAGCATTTCAACCGGTGGACGCTGGGTTTCTCGCAGAAAGTAGAATGCGCCGGGCAGCAGCACGGCGACGGTTTGACTGTGTGCCAGAGCCTGAATTCCCGTTTCATCAAGGTGTTCAATATGGTCGGTTGAAAGGCCGCGATAGCTAGCGACCAGTTGACTGCCGCCGAGATTGGAGAGTTGTTCCATATGACCGCGAACGGGAATGCCCAAACGATGGGCGGCGGCAAATAGCTTTTCACTTTGTGCCAGTGAGAAACCTACGCTTTCACAGAACACATCAACTGACTCAAAGAGTTTTTTGTCCCATAGCTGAGGCAGAATCTCTTCGCAGATCAGATCGATATAGGCGTCAGCGCGTCCGCGGTATTCCGGCGGTGTTGTATGAGCAGAAAGCAGCGTAGGGCTGATATCTACGGCATTTTGCCGCGCTAACTGCTGCGCTACGCGTAGCTGTTTTTCTTCGTTAATTAAATCCAGCCCGTAGCCCGATTTGATTTCTACCGTCGTTACTCCTTCATCCGTCAATGCGCGCAGGCGTTGTTGGCTGAGGGCGAGCAGCGTGTCCGGTGAGGTTTCGCGGGTGGCTCGAACGGTAGCATTGATCCCGCCGCCGTTTTGGCTGATTTCCGTATAGGAAACCCCATTCAGACGTTGTTCCCATTCGTAGGCACGATCGCCACCGAAAACAAGATGTGTATGGCAGTCGATAAGTCCGGGTGTCACTAGCCGATGTTGTAAATCCACCTGTAGCGGATGCTGCGCTGGAAGCTGGTCTTCAGGGATCACGGCTATAATATGTTTATCGCGCACGATCAACGCATGACGCTCGATAACTCCATAGGGCGCTTTATGCTGTGCGCTCATGGTTGCCAAGCGCCCGTTGCGCCAAATAACGTCAGAAGCCAATAAATTCATTACGTCTCCAAAGCTGTATAGAGTTGTATATACATTTATTTTCGA
Source organism: Hafnia sp. HMSC23F03 (assembly GCF_001816025.1). NCBI lineage: Bacteria > Pseudomonadati > Pseudomonadota > Gammaproteobacteria > Enterobacterales > Hafniaceae > Hafnia > Hafnia sp. HMSC23F03. The sequence goes on along the minus strand of NZ_KV824193.1, from coordinate 3,425 downwards.
AAGCGCGAAGGGTGTCAAACGTTTTTGATTGAAATGTTATCTAATTGTGACTTGCATACGCAGAGTTGACGGCGTGCGGTGTGGTTTGGCTAAGCAGAGACAAATCTGCGACAATATGGGCAGCTTTTTTATTACCTCCCATACTTGAAGCTGCTTCTGCGTTAGCAGCAGCGCCAACTGTTTGGGTATAGGGTGAGAAGATTTTGTTAATAATGAGAGTGTCATGTCGTATCCGATAAATGAATTGTTCCAGACCCTGCAAGGGGAAGGTTTTTACACCGGTGTTCCGGCTATTTTTATTCGCCTGCAAGGCTGTCCAGTCGGGTGTAGCTGGTGTGATACCAAGCATACGTGGGAACAGTTGCCTGAGCGCGAAATCGGCATGAATGAGATCCTGATCAAGACCACAGAGAGCGATGCATGGGGGAGTGCCACGCCTGACCAACTTTTGGCGATCCTGCACGAACGTGGTTATACCGCGCGCCATGTGGTGATTACCGGCGGTGAGCCATGTATTCATGATTTACGCCCGTTAACGGAATTACTGAACCAGCACGGTTTCTCGTGCCAGATAGAAACCAGTGGCACGCATGAAATCCGTTGTTCAGACGCAACGTGGGTCACCGTATCGCCCAAGGTGAATATGAAGGGCGGCATGAAGGTGTTGGAATCTGCTTTGATACGTGCCGATGAGGTGAAACACCCCGTGGCTCGCGAGCGTGATATTGAAGATTTGGATACCCTACTGGCGGTGCTGCACGATGATAAGCAACGTATTATTGCGCTTCAGCCGATTAGCCAAAAAGAGAGTGCTACCAAGCTGTGCATTGAAACCTGCATTGCGCGTAACTGGCGTTTATCGATGCAAACCCATAAGTATTTGAATATCGCGTAGTATGCTGATGTTTAGAGGTGCGACGCTAAATGTGTATCGAACGATTTTTAGTTTCGTACCTCTTATATTGGTGTTTTTGCTCTGCGGCTGCGCCAAGTCCGATGCCTTATGGGGCGTAGTTGATAAAGTATGTCGGGTGAACTATCAGCAAAAACACGATCCCGCACCTTGCACTCAGATTTACAGCCCAACTCAAGATCTACAGCACGGTTTCACCGTTATTCAAAATCCCCGCTTTCATTACCATTTTATTTTAGTGCCTAATACTCGAATGAGCGGAATTGAAAGTCCTGCGCTATTACCCAATGACGCGCCCGACTATTTTGGTTATGCGTGGACGATGCGCCACCGTTTAGCCTACGAATATGGCAAGCCGATACCGGACGATGTGTTAGGGCTAGCGCTAAATTCAGCCTATGGGCGCAGTCAGAATCAGCTTCATATTCATCTCACCTGTCTGCGTGAAGATGTGCGCCGCCAGCTAAAAGCGGAAAGAGCCTTTATTCGAGAACAGTGGACTTTATTACCGGATACGTTGCTGCGTCATGCGTTTTACGCCAAACGCGTCGTTCAGCCGACGCTGATGGGGGTATATCCGATTCGTTCATTGGCCGAGCAGTTTAAACTTACGCCAGAACAATTGGCTTATTACGGTGTTGCTATCGTACCTACAACCTTTGATACGCAGCCCGGATTTATTTTGCTGGCAACGCGGGTAGGGATGGGGGAGCGCAATCGCGCTTCAGTGGAGTCGTTATTGGATAAACGCTGTGAGCTACTGCAGGCAATCCCGGCTCAGTGAACCGGGGAAAGATGTGCGTGATTCAAGCCGTGGCTTCAAGAGTTTCTTCGGATTCTTTTTCCGAATAGGTGGCTAAAACATCGTGCGAAATTTGCAGTTTTAAGTCAAATTCCATCATGGAAAGTTCCTGATTGATTTCAGCCTTGAGTGCATCAATATTTTCTAACGAAGTGGAATGGGTCACTCGTCATCGTCCTAGTCAAAGTACGGGGATGCCTATGTTAGCCAGCCTTAGCGTAGATGGAATCAATCAAATCCTAATTTTAGATCCGCATCTCACAAAAAATTAAGCGGTTTAAGCGCCGTATATCGTTTGCAATCAAATAGTAAATAAAGCAACTGATGGGAATTAAAAATCTTCAGCGTATTTTAAATACGACCCGTCGACATCAGTGGGGGATATTTGTTTTCTAATTGATTTTCCGACGATATTGATTGCCAGCATGAAAGGCCTCTGTCAAAGTAACGCGTTTAAAATTAAGGAGGGAAAATGTTGCCGTCTGCGGGTTGGTTAGGACTGAGTTATTTCACCTATTTTTTCTCTTTTGGCATATTTTTGCCGTTCTGGAGCCTGTGGTTACAAGGCGAGGGAATTTCACCAGAGTCGATTGGCATATTGCTTGGCGCTGGAATGATAGCCCGTTTTCTCGGTAGTTTGTTTATTGCCCCCTCGGTTAAAAAAGCCTCTCAACTCATTACTGCACTTCGTCTGATCGCTCTCCTTGCCCTGATTTGTTCTATCGCTTTCTCATTTGGGACCGCTTGGGCTTGGCTGCTGGTTGTGATGGCCGGATTCAGCCTTTTCTATGGCCCGTTGATCCCTTTAACCGATGCCTTAGCCGCCACATGGCTGCGTCAGGTTGGTTTGGATTATGGAAAAGTACGGTTATGGGGCTCGATGGCTTTTGTGATTGGCTCTGCGGTAACCGGCGAAGTGGTGAATGCGTTTGGCCATAAAGCGATTATGTATTGCCTGTGGGCGGGACTGGTCGCCATGCTGCTTGGCATGCTGCTACGCCCGCGCCATATGCCACAGGACGCGCTGAAAGAGAGTGCGGTGCAAGACACCACTCCGTGGAAGATGTTATTAACAGAAGCGCCGGTATGGCGTTTTTTGTTGTGCGCGGCTTTATTACAGGGCGCTCATGCGGGCTACTATGGATTTAGCACTATCTACTGGCAGGAAGCGGGCTATTCAGCATCGGTGGTCGGCTATCTCTGGTCGCTCGGCGTCGTGGCTGAAGTGATCATTTTTGCTCTGAGCAAACGACTCTTTCGTCGTATGTCAGTTTCTCACCTGCTGCTGTTATCGTGCATTTGCGCGGTGATTCGCTGGAGCTTGATGGGGTCAACCACCGCCTTACCTTGGCTGATTTTGATTCAGATTTTGCATGCCGGATCTTTCACTGTTTGCCATCTTGCGGCGATGCGTTTTATTTCAGCACGGCAGGGCGGCGATGTTATTCGTCTACAGGCGGTCTATTCGGCGCTGGGAATGGGAGGAAGCGTTGCAATAATGACGATGCTATCGGGTTTCCTATTTGAGCATTATCAAGGTGGCATGTTCTACGCGATGGCGTTGGTGGTATTGCCAGTGATTTTCTTTAGGCCGAAGGTACAGTGAAGGTGTTTTGGGCGGGGTAAGGTTTTGTATGCTCTACATGAGAACTGTGTAAGGTTTCGGACGCTTAAGTACCGAAATTTACATGAGAACTGTGTAGGGTTTCG
>NZ_KV824192.1:0-25941 GCF_001816025.1 Hafnia sp. HMSC23F03 | reverse complement strand
CTCGGATAAAAAGCGCGAGGATTGAAGGGGCGCGGCTGGCGCCCCTCATCGGTCGCCTTCGGCAGCGGTGTCATGGAAACGCATGTGCTGACTGGCGAACGAAATATTTCACTACAATCCCATAGAAGATTAGCGTTCCAAACCGGAGCGGAAATCCATCCCACATAGCCCCCAACTTAAATCTCATTTAGCACGCGCAATCATTCCCAATTATCTGTTCTCGCCTTATATTGCTTCTTCCGCTCGAATCTAATGAGCCCCGCATTCGTAAGGGAGTTGTACTGCGTGAAAATTGAAATGATCAGCAATCGAGTTTTATCCGATCATTGGGCAGTTCTGCGTCAATACACCTATGATTTAACTCGGCATAATGGCGGTACTGTTCGCCAGATGCGCGAGGTTTATGACCGTGGAAATGGTGCCACGTTGTTGTTATACAGCGTGGAAAAAAAGAGCGTAGTGCTTATCCGTCAGTTTCGTATTCCGACCTATCTCAACGGCAACAGCGACGGCCTGTTGATCGAAACCATTGCCGGTCTGCTGGATAACGATGCACCCGAGGATTGCGTGCGGCGTGAGGCGATGGAAGAAACCGGTTTTGACGTCGGCGAAGTGACCAAGGTATTTGAAGCCTACATGTCTCCCGGCGGTGTCACCGAAATTATTCACTTCTTTGTGGCTCCGTATACTCATAGCCAAAAAGTGGCGGCCGGTGGTGGAATCGAAGATGAAGATATCGAAATTTTAGAGCTCCCTTTCCAACAAGCTCTCGATATGATTAAGAGCGGCGAAATCAAAGATGGCAAAACCATCATGCTGTTACAGTATGCCCAAATTCAGGGCTGGATGAATTAACCTGCTTTTGGCTCGGCGTAAACGCGCTGAGCCACTCTTCTAATGCCCTCCACAATATGTCCTGTTCGTTTCCTAGCCATGAGTAAATTGTTGCAATAAATAAAACTTTTTGTTTTCTGCTTTATGGCACGCTTCATAGATTAAGTTGTTTTGCCCACTATACTGGTCTAGCGAAACCTAGCTCTTATAAAGCAAAAAGGACCCTACGATGGACGAACAATTAAAACGAAGTGCGCTTGATTTTCATGAGTTTCCGATTCCAGGCAAAATCCAAGTTGTGCCGACCAAGCCCCTCGCCACTCAGCGTGATTTAGCGCTCGCGTATTCACCGGGCGTGGCGGCTCCCTGTTTGGAGATCGCTGCCGATCCGCTTGCCGCTTATAAATACACCGCACGTGGAAATTTAGTGGCCGTTATCTCTAACGGTACCGCGGTGCTTGGCTTGGGGAACATTGGTGCACTCGCGGGTAAGCCTGTCATGGAAGGTAAAGGCGTCCTGTTTAAGAAATTCGCCGGAATCGATGTGTTCGATATCGAAGTTGATGAGCTCGACCCAGATAAACTGATCGACGTTGTGGCGGCATTAGAACCAACTTTTGGCGGCATTAACCTCGAAGATATCAAAGCGCCTGAGTGTTTCTATATCGAGAAAAAACTGCGCGAGCGGATGAAGATCCCCGTTTTCCATGACGATCAGCACGGTACAGCTATCATCTGTACCGCCGCCGTACTCAACGGTTTGCGCGTAGTGAAAAAACAGATTAGCGATGTGCGCCTTGTGGTTTCAGGCGCTGGCGCTTCAGCGATTGCCTGCTTAAACCTGCTGGTGGCGCTGGGATTGAAGCATGAAAATATTACCGCCTGTGATTCCAAAGGGGTTATCTATCAGGGGCGTGAAGAGAACATGGCTGAAAGCAAGCGCGCCTATGCTATTAAAGATAATGGCTGGCGTACGCTGTCGGATGCGATCCCGAATGCGGATATTTTCCTTGGCTGTTCTGGTCCAGGCGTAATGACTCAGGATATGGTGAAAACCATGGCGCGCGATCCGCTGATCCTTGCGCTGGCCAACCCTGAACCCGAAATTTTGCCACCATTAGCCAAAGCGGTACGTCCAGACGCAATTATCTGTACGGGGCGCTCAGACTTCCCGAATCAGGTGAATAACGTACTGTGCTTCCCATTCATCTTCCGCGGTGCGCTTGACGTGGGTGCAACCACCATTAACGAAGAGATGAAATTAGCCTGTGTACATGCTATCGCCGATTTGGCGCTGGCTGAGCAAAGTGATGTTGTGGCTTCTGCCTATGGCGATCAGGATCTCTCCTTTGGCCCTGAATACATCATTCCAAAACCGTTCGACCCTCGCCTCATTGTAAAAATCGCACCTGCGGTGGCAAAAGCCGCGATGGATTCTGGCGTAGCAACGCGACCCATCGAGGATTTTGATGCTTACATTGAGCATCTGACCGAGTTTGTTTACAAAACTAATCTGTTCATGAAACCGATTTTCTCACAGGCGAAAAAAGAGAAAAAACGTGTCGTGCTGGCGGAGGGGGAAGAGGAGCGCGTACTGCATGCGACGCAAGAGCTGGTTACGTTAGGTATCGCATCGCCGATTCTGGTTGGACGGCCCGATGTTATTGAGATGCGCCTGAAAAAGCTGGGGCTGCAAATTGAAGCCGGAAAAGATTTTGAGATTGTGAACAATGAATCCGATCCGCGCTTCAACGAATACTGGCGTGAATATTACGACATCATGAAACGTCGTGGCGTATCGCAGGAGCAGGCGCGCCGAGCGGTCATTGGTAATCCAACCCTGATCGCCGCCATTATGCTGCAACGGGGTGAAGCTGATGCCATGATTTGCGGTACGATTGGTAATTACCACGAACATTACGACGTGGTACACAACGTGTTCGGTTTCCGCGAAGGGGCACATGTTGCGGGGGCGATGAATGCGCTACTGCTGCCAAGTGGCAACACCTTTATCGCCGATACCTATGTGAACGACGACCCAACCGCCGAGCAGTTGGCTGAGATCACCCTGATGGCGGCTGAAACCGTACGCCGATTCGGGATTGAGCCTAAAGTGGCTCTGCTGTCTCATTCCAGCTTTGGTGCTTCAGATTGCCCTGCCGCGCGCAAAATGCGTCGTACATTGGAATTGGTCAACGAGGCTGCGCCAGAGCTTGAGATTGACGGTGAAATGCATGGTGATGCCGCATTGGTGGAAAGCATCCGTAATGATGTGATGCCTGACAGCCCTCTGAAAGGCGCAGCCAACATTTTGATTATGCCAAATATGGAGGCCGCGCGTATTAGCTATAACCTGTTGCGCGTCTCCTCTTCGGAAGGTGTGACCGTCGGGCCGGTGTTAATGGGGGTAAGTAAGCCCGTGCATATTCTGACGTCTATTGCTTCGGTTCGCCGTATCGTCAATATGGTGGCGCTGTCCGTGGTTGAGGCGCAGACGAAGCCGCTATAAAGCTGTTATTGTTGGGTTTTCTAATGCCGCCAACGGTCAGTTGACGGCATTTCAATTGCTGAGGGAATTGCTATGTTGATTGAAAAAATTGACGATAACTCACCCTATATCCCACAAATAGCCGCATTGCTGCATTGGGAATGGTCAAGCTTGCCACGCTGGAGCACGCAGGAGGGAATTCAGCAGCGCTTTATCAAACGTAATCATCCCGATAGCGAGGAGTTTACGTTGGTTGCTTGCGTTGAAGATGGGCAATTGCTAGGCACGGCCAGCGTTATTGTGCATGAGTTGGATGATCGTCCTGAACGCCGATTTTGGCTTGGTGAAGTTTTTACGCCGCCAGAACATCGCGGTAAAGGCGTTGGCTCGGCGCTTACCAAAGCCTGTGTGGCACAGGCGCAGCAAAAAGGCATAAAACAGCTTTATCTTTATACGCCCGATCAGCAAAAGCTCTATCAACGATTAGGCTGGAAGGAGATCGAGAAACGCGAAGTTTCTGGTGAATGGGTTTCAGTGATGAGCTTAGATCTCGATTAGCGAACGTTATCCGCTGCCGGTGAATGCCATATGACAATGATTATCATTAAGTTTAAACTATAGGAAATTTAATGACTCAAAGGTTATGGCATGAAAAAGATTGGACTACTGGCGGCGGCTTTTTTACTGAGCGCCTGTGGCATGGGTCAGCACACCCAGACTATCCATACGGTGCCGCAGGATAATATTGTTGATCTCCATAGCGGACAGAAACTCACGCCGCAGCAATTGTTAGCCAAACTCCGCGATCGCCCGCGCGTTATTGTGGGGGAAAAACACGACAATCTTCAACATCATCAAATCGAGCAATGGCTGGTTGAGTCTTTACCGCGCCAGCGAACGCAGGGCAGTGTTCTGATGGAGATGATTACGCCGAGCCAGCAAGACAAGGTCAATGCGGTAAAAGACCAGTTAAAGCAGGGGAAATCGTTGACCGGTCAGCAGATTACAGAACAAACAGCATGGCAGAAAGGTTGGAAGTGGGAACTGTATTCCGGCGTCACAACCGCGGCGTTAGCGGGTTCATATCCACTACTGTCAGCTAATCTCGATCGCAGCGAAATCAAAAAATTCTATGAGCATCCACTTGCGGTTACCGGTGCGCTGAGTACCCAGCCTTCGGTACGTGAAGCGATAGCTAAAACGATTGAAGAATCCCATGGCGGTAAGTTAGAACCTAAACAGGCAGAGGCCATGCTCGCTATTCAACAACAGCGCGATCGCCGCATGGCTGAAAGCTTACTTGCTGCACCGACGCCAGCGTTGCTTATCGTTGGTGGGTATCATGCCAACCGAGCATTAGGCGTACCGCTTCATGTCGAAGATATTGCGCCTATGACCGAACTCACGGTGGTGATGCTAGCGGAAGAGGGCGTAAAGGTTGATAAAAGTAACGCGGATTTTGTGTGGTATACAAGGAAAGCTAAACCATAAATAGACATAACGATGCAGCTTTGTGGTGTATCGGCGTGATATTCCATCCTTCACGCTTTTATCCAAAGCGGCATCTAAGCGTCGCGGCAGGCCACATCCCTGTGGCCTTTTTACCCAACATGAGCGTCTGCAGCAAGTTAGGCGTATGGAATATGACACTGTACGTCATTTAGCCTTAGATTCAATGTATTCCCCTACCTCAAAAGCTATCCCAATTCTCTCCGTTATCTTCAACGACCGCTTTCAGTTTCGGCGCAGGCGTAGCCTGTGGCTGAACGCGCGCGACCGCAGGCGCTGATGTGGAAAGTTTGAAAAGGGAAACGGTTTGATTCAGGCGGTCGGCCTGATCTTCCAATGCGCTTGCGGCGGAGGCTGATTGCTCAACCAGAGCGGCGTTTTGCTGGGTGACTTTATCCATTTCGTTAACCGCCTGCGCAATTTGCGCAATTCCACGGCTCTGCTCTTCGGAAGCACTTGAGATTTCTTGCATAGTTTCGGTGACTTGGCCAATGGAGGTGACAATTTCTGTCATGGCTCCGCTGACGTTTTCCACCAGATCGTTGCCCTGACCGACGCGCAATACCGATGCATCAATCAGCGTTTTGATCTCTTTAGCCGCTTGAGCACTACGCTGCGCCAAGCTACGAACTTCACCCGCGACAACGGCAAAACCACGGCCTTGCTCGCCGGCGCGAGCCGCTTCTACTGCCGCATTCAGTGCCAATATATTGGTTTGGAAGGCGATGCCGTCGATGACGCTGGTGATATCACCGATTTTGCGTGAACTATCCGCGATATCGCTCATGGTGACGACCATTTTGCGGGTAATTTCACCGCCGTTGACCGCGCTTTGCGATGCTCGTTTCACCAGTGAAGTCGCTGCACTTGCGCTTTCAGCATTGTTTTTCACCGTTGCAGAGAGTTGCTCCATGCTAGCGGCCGTCTCTTCCAACGAACTGGCTTGTTCTTCAGTGCGGCTTGACAGATCGCTATTGCCTGCGGCAATTTCTTGCACGCCGGTATAAATATTCTGTGTGCCAGCACGAACAGCGCTAACGGTATTTGCCAGCTCATTGCGCATATGGCTGAGCCCCTGCATCAGTTTTCCGATTTCGTTATTTCCGCTGGCGTTAATTTCAATGGCTAAATTTCCGTGTGCGATCTCAGCCTGATAGTCAATGACCTGATTAATTTTGTTGAGTACATATTTTCTGATCCAAACCAGCACCGCGCCTGTTAGCAGAACAAAGACGAAAATAAATGTCAGGGATAACGGCACCATCTGGCGATAACTGGCCTGCGCCGCGTCCGCGGCAGGTGTAATAATATCGTTAGCAACATAGGCAGAAGTATCATCAAGCGCAGACATAAAATGCATGGCCGAACTATTATGCATAATTGATTGGAAACGTACGATATCGCTATTTTCTAGACTAATAATTAATTGCAACAGATCGCCACGTGCTTTTTCATACAAATTTTTGACGTTCTTGGTGCGCTCGTTTTCGTTCTGGTTTGAATGCGACAGTTGATAGAATTTTTCCATCAATTGATCGACTTCGGTGAGGCGCTGGCGCAATTCACCAAGGGACTTTTTGGCCTCATTGCTTTGTGGCTGGGTGGCTAGCATCAGCGCATCTTTAAGAACCTCTTCACGGATTTCGGTAACCGACGCGTAAGCGTTATCCATTGCCATGATTTGATTAAAGCCGGAAGAGATTTGCGTGAGGCGATTATTGGTTCCGGAGGCGTCTAGAATGCTCCATGCACCGGAGAATATCTGAATAATGCAGAATAGGGCTAAAACCCCCATTAAGCCTTGGGAGATTTTTAATCGTTCGAACATAGCACAACCTGAAATTTTAATGAGATGCCAATACGGCAAATAGCACTCGCTTTGCCGCGGGAAGTGCTCTTTGTTTTCGGCAGGTTGAGGTAAAACTTTAGTGATTAAAGAAAATCTGATTATCGTGGTGATATTTATCTGTGAGTTTTAACTTTCAATTTTTAGATGAAACATAAATATAACATTGAGCTGTTTTTTATTCAGTGGAAAACCCAGGGGTATATATTTGGATTGAACTAAAAGCAGGCTTATCTTTTCATTTAAACTCAATAAGCATGTATTTATATGAAGAACCCTCCCACAACGAGTGGGAAGGGGGGAAGGTGAAAAGCGCGGCGTTGCTGAAATTATAGGAACATCCCGCCAGATGCCTCAATACGTTGTCCATTCACCCAGTTAGCATTGTCAGAAAGCAACATGCTAACGGCTTTACCAATATCTTCTGGTAGTCCTACGCGACCCAGCGCCGTCTGTGATGCAATGAAGGCGTTAACTTCTTTATTGTCGCGTACCACTCCGCCGCCAAAATCGGTTTCAATTGCGCCTGGCGCCAAGATATTCACGCTAATCCCGCGCGCGCCTAACTCTTTCGCCTGATAGCGGGTGAGTACTTCCATTGCGCCTTTCATGGCGGCATAGGCGGCAAAACCGGGCAGAACAAAGCGGCTGAGACCGGTAGAAATGTTCAGAATACGCCCACCGTCGACCATAACGGGCAGCAGAGTTTGGGTGAGAAAGAAGGGGCCTTTAAGCTGGATGTTCATCAACTGATCGAACTGCTGTTCACTGGTTTCAGCAAAAGGAGCATTGATGCCAATACCGGCATTGTTAACCAAAAAATCGATAGTATGGCGTCCCCACTGTTGTTTGAGCGTTTGCTCTAAACCCTGACGAAAATCGGCAAATGTGGAAATTTGGCTGACATCTAGCGGTAAAGCCGCGCTTTTAGCTCCGGCTTGCTGGATTTGCTGTACCACATTTTCAGCTTCCTGCTGCTGGCTACGGTAGGTGATAATGACATCAATTCCATGAGCTGCTAGGTGCAACGCCATGCTTTTACCCAAGCCACGACTCGCGCCGGTGATCAATGCAATTTTATTGCTCATATCTAAAACCCTCGTGTTAGGAGTCGCCTGAGTTAGCGATGTCGATAAGCATATTGTTTGTTTTAAGCGAGATAAACATGCTAAAAATGACCACACTGTTCATTTAAATAGAATAATTGATGATGGATAAAATCAGCGCCATGCAGGTATTTGTTAGCGTAGCTGAGTTGTCTAGCTTTAGCCGCACGGCTGAGCGATTAGGACTGCCTAAGGGCTCGGTGTCGGGCGCTATTCAGCAATTGGAAAACCAGTTTGGTACCCAGCTTCTGCACCGCACGACTCGCAAAGTCACGCTTACGCAGGATGGACATCGTTGTTATGAGCGCTGTAAAGGTTTGCTAGCTGATATTGATGAACTAGAGAGCCTATTTCGAGCATCTGGCGCGCCTCTCACTGGCCGCCTACGCGTTGATATGCCAAGTGGGTTAGCCAAAATTGTCATCCAGCAGTCTTTGGCCGACTTCTTGGCGGCCCACCCCGAGCTGGAATTAGAGCTCAGCAGCAGCGATCGACGCGTGGATCTCATACAGGAAGGTTTTGACTGTGTGGTTAGAGTAGGAACGCTGCAGGATTTGGGTTTGATCGCTCGCCCTTTAGGTCAATTGCAAATGATTAACTGTGCGAGCCCAGCTTATTTGCAAAAGTATGGCTGTCCGCAAAACGCCACCGATCTCCAGTCTCATCAGATGGTTCACTACCAAAACGCTCAAGTTGGGCAGAGCGATAGGTTTGAGTTCGTTACTGCGCAGGGGGATGTGCAGCAGGTGGAGATGAAAGGAGCGTTAACAGTTAACAGCACTGAATCCTATTCCGCAGCCTGCATCGCGGGGCTGGGTATCATTCAGGTGCCCATTATTGGTGTGCAGCCTGCGTTGGATGCCGGTACATTAGTGGCGATCCTTCCTCAATTATCACCGCCGCCGATGCCTGTCTCGCTGTTGTATCCGCATCGCAGAAATTTGGCGAGGCGGGTACAAGTTTTTATGGACTGGATGTCAGACATTATTCGCCAGCAATATACGCAATAGATGTGCTGTGTTTTGAGGTTTACTCGTAGCTGTACATATGTTGGATAAGTTCGCTGTTTAGAATTTTTTCACGCCACCAGCGAGATGCGATCCCTTCTGAGGTATTACACCACCCTAAATACGCGAGATCTTTCTGGCGACTAGATGTCGTTTGCTTGGCTACTAGCACTCCGCTTTTTAAATAAGGTTCAACAATATGGCGTGGCATAAAACCGCAGCCTAAACCTGAAATCAGCGCCAGCAGTTTATGATTGAAATCATAAACCACCATTCGTTCTTGCTCTTGCAAATAATTTGTCGTCTGACCCGTACTGAATTTTGCTGTGTCACCGATAACAATAGCGCGATGTGTGCAAATCAACGTCGGATCAAGTGATTCATCAATTTTGGCTAGCGGATGTGCGGGAGATACGACAAACACATTTTCAAGCATACCTAGCATACGATAAGAGAATTCTGTTGATGTGGGAGGCTCATTGATGGCGCCGAGAATAATATCTGCGTCGTTTTGCGTTAACTGTTCCCATGAACCTGAAAGGGTATGATGAGTAAATCTGAGCTGTGTTAGACATCCAAGCTGATAAAACTCTTCAATCATTGGCAGCAGCAAATGAAATGGGAAAGAACCATCGATAGCGATAGTCAGCTCTTTTTCCCATCCTGATTCAATCTGAATCGCCTGTTTTTCTAAATCACGTGCGGCACTAAGAAGCACCCTACCTTTCTCTAAAACGACTTTACCTGTATCGGTAAATTTAGCTCTATGCCCGGAGCGGTCCAGTAGTTTGATGCTGAGATCATTTTCTAGCTTTTGCACCATATAGCTGAGTGCTGCGGGGGTTTTGAAGAGGGATTCTGCCGCTGCCGCAAAACTGCCGTGTTTTTCAAGCGCATCCAGAATCAGCAGAACATCTAAATTTACACGCATCGCGACCTTCTACTATTACTAAAAAGATAATCCTAGCATACGTAAATATTAAGTTTTGCATTGCTGGGAGTAAATCTAGGAAATTTCTTTTTGGGGTGGGGGGGCTTAATTAACGTTAACTCCCCCAATGGGTTACTGCCATGTATAGCACTATGTTCTATTTATAATGAGATTTTAGGTAAATTAAAATAGGTAAAGTGAAAAATATCAACAATACTATTAGTTCGATAATAATAAATAAGATTTTACTCAACATAAAATAACTTAATGAGTTGTTAGAAAATTCTAGCTATCAACCATTCTTATGAAACGTTTAGGATGAACCCTGTTCACAGAAAGTACGCATGTACGCTCTAACCTAATGATAATTAAGGATGCTTTATGTCAATTCGTGAATTAATCGATCCTCAAAACTCTACCTTGATATTTATAGACCACCAGCCCCAAATGGCATTTGGTGTGGCTAATATCGACCGTCAAACCTTGAAAAATAATACAGTGGCATTGGCTAAAGCGGGCAAGATCTTCAATGTTCCAACGATTTATACCTCAGTCGAGACCAAAAGCTTCAGCGGTTATATTTGGCCAGAGCTGCTGGCTGTTCATCCTGAAATTAAGCCTATTGAACGCACTTCCATGAATTCATGGGAAGATAAGGCTTTTGTAGAAGCAGTGAAAGCAACGGGGCGCAAAAAATTAATTATTTCAGCATTGTGGACTGAAGTATGCCTAACGTTTCCAGCATTGATGGCTTTAGAGGAAGGTTTTGAAGTTTATGTGGTAACAGATACTTCAGGGGGGACTTCAGTTGATGCCCATGAGCGTGCCGTTGAGCGCATGGTACAAGCTGGCGCAGTACCCGTGACTTGGCAACAGGTTATGTTGGAATACCAACGTGATTGGTCGCGCAAAGAAACCTACGATGCCGTAATGGACTTAGTGCGCGAGCACAGCGGCGCCTATGGTATGGGCGTGGATTATGCTTACACTTTGGTGCATGGGGCTCCAGAACGTAAAGCGTAAACTCATTGCAACCTGCGGCGGGCGATGTTCCCGCCGATATCCCATTTTCCCATCAGGATGCCCCTAAATGGCAACAACCAATACCGTGACCTTGGCTATTACGCATAATTTGCAACCTAACCAAGCAAAAAGCTACGAGGAGTGGCTCGCACGCATCATGCCTGCCGCTCAGCAATTTCCGGGGCATCTGGGAGTGCATGTTATTAGGCCAGCAGCGGGCAGCGATGTTTATAACATTGTGATTCGTTTTGACACCTTGGATAACCTTTATGCATGGATAAACTCCGAGCAGCGTAAAACGCTGGTGGCCGAAGTCGCCCCGATTTTGGCACAGGCTGAGCATTATGAGGTGCGCACCGAGCCTGAATTTTGGTTTACGCCAAGTAGTCCAACGGTAAAGAAACCGAAGAAGTGGAAGCAGTTCCTGATCACGCTGCTAGTCATTTTTCCCAGCACAAATCTGGTGCCGAAGGTGACAGGAACTCTATTTCCCACGTTGAAAGGTTCCTTAGCATTGCACCTGATCAACGATGCCTGTGTCGTAGGACTGGTGGTGTTTATGTGGATGCCGCTGGTTACCCGGATATTTGCTGGTTGGCTGAAGAAGTAGCCGATCTTAGCGATAGGAGTAGGACTTATGTCTCAAAATGCTTCACTGATACTCACTAATGGTCAATTTCATACGCTTGATCGTGAAAATCCACGGGTGGATGCCGTAGCCATTAAGGACGGAAAAATTCTGGCCGCCAGCAGCATAGCCAAAGTGATGAGCTTTGCTGGTGATGAAACTCAGATTGTTGATTTAAAAGGTCATACCGTTATTCCTGGTTTAAATGACTCCCACTTACATCTGATTCGTGGTGGTTTAAACTATAACCTCGAACTGCGTTGGGAAGGGGTGCCTTCCCTTGCTGATGCGCTACGTATGCTGAAAGAGCAGGCCGATCGCACGCCGTCGCCACAGTGGGTGCGGGTTGTTGGCGGATGGACAGAGTTCCAGTTTGCTGAATGCCGAATGCCAACGATCGAAGAGCTAAATGAAGCCGCGCCAGATACTCCCGTCTTTGTGTTACATCTTTACGATCGAGCATTGTTAAATCGCGCTGCGTTAAAAGCCGTGGGATACACTAAAGACACGCCGAATCCTGTGGGCGGGGAAATCGTACGTGATGCAAAAGGCAACCCAACGGGGATGTTAATTGCAAAGCCTAATGCGATGATCCTGTATGCCACTTTAGCTAAAGGCCCTAAGCTCCCGTTGGAGATGCAGGTTAACTCTACCCGTCAGTTTATGCGTGAGTTAAACCGTTTGGGGGTGACGAGTGCGATTGACGCAGGGGGAGGATTTCAAAATTATCCAGAAGATTACGAAATCATTCAGCAGTTACATGACGAAAAACAGATGACCGTACGCATTGCGTATAACCTGTTCACGCAGCGTCCTAAGCAAGAATTGGATGATTTCCAGAAATGGACGGATATGCTGACGCCGGGGCAAGGTAGTGACTTTTATCGTGCGAATGGTGCAGGTGAAATGTTGGTATTTTCAGCGGCAGATTTCGAAGACTTCCTACAGCCGCGCCCTGATTTACCGGAAGATATGGAAGATGAATTGGAGCGCGTGGTTCGCCATTTGGTTGAGAATCGCTGGCCGTTCCGGATACACGCGACTTACAACGAATCTATTTCGCGTATGCTGAATGTGTTTGAGAAAGTGAATCGTGAAATCCCGTTCAGCGGTCTGCACTGGATTTTTGACCACGCAGAGACCATCACAGAGCAAAATATCGAACGCGTCAAAGCATTGGGGGGTGGCATTGCAGTACAGCATCGTATGGCGTTTCAGGGCGAGTACTTTGCTGAGCGCTATGGCATGGATGCGGTGAAACAGACTCCGCCGATTAGCAAAATGTTGGAGATGGGTGTTCCTGTGGGAATGGGAACCGATGCAACGCGTGTAGCCAGTTACAATCCATGGACCGCGTTGTACTGGTTGGTTTCTGGCCGCACCGTGGGGGGGATGGCGATGTACGATGACAACAATCGCTTATCGCGCGACGTTGCGTTAGAGCTATGGACTGCCGGGAGTGCTTGGTTTTCCAATGAACAAGGCAAAAAAGGTCGGATTCAGGCTGGGCAGTTAGCCGACATGGTCGTGTTATCTCAAGATTTCTTTAGTGTTCCAGAAGAAGCCATTAAGGGCATTGAATCCGTGATGACCATCGTGGATGGTAAAGTGGTATACGCCGCAGGTGCCTTTACTCCGCTAGCCCCGCCACCGATCCCTGTTGTGCCGGAATGGTCGCCGGTTGTGAGCGTGCCCGGACATTACCGCTCGGCTCCTCCTGTTGCCAATAAAACGGGCGTGATGGTGCAAACGCACCAATGCTGCGGTTCGTGTGGTGTGCATGGTCATTCACATGATAAAGCGCGTAAATCAGCGATCCCTGTTTCAGACGAGCAGGCATTCTGGGGGGCTTTAGGCTGCTCTTGCTTCTCATTCTGATTCAAACTCTGTGTTGAAGTGCTTGTAACTTAAGATGTTGCTGGGGGTAGCGGTATTCATTGCTAGATGCCGCTACCTTGCCTTCCTACACGGTTTTCATTATCTCCTTTTCCATCTTGCTCTCAAGGGCGATAAAAGCGCCAACTTATGGCATAATGTGCCCAAAATCACATTTGTTAAGAGTACTAGTCTTGTTAATCAGCAATAACATCACGATGCAGTTCGGCAGTAAGCCGTTGTTTGAAAACATTTCCGTCAAATTTGGCGGTGGTAATCGCTATGGTCTTATCGGAGCAAACGGCTGCGGTAAATCCACGCTGATGAAAATTCTCGGCGGTGATCTGGTACCAAGCGGCGGTAATGTCTTCCTAGATCCGAACGAGCGTCTGGGTAAACTGCGTCAGGACCAGTTCGCATTCGAAAATTATACCGTTATTGATACCGTTATCATGGGCCACACTGAACTGTGGGACGTGAAATCAGAGCGCGATCGCATCTATGCGCTGCCAGAAATGACCGAAGAAGAAGGCTATAAAGTCGCCGATCTAGAAGTTGTTTATGGTGAAATGGATGGGTATAGCGCAGAGTCTCGCGCCGGTGAACTTCTACTGGGCGTGGGTATTCCTGTTGAACAGCATTATGGTTTGATGAGCGAAATCGCTCCGGGTTGGAAATTGCGTGTGCTATTGGCTCAGGCGCTGTTTTCTAACCCAGATATCCTGTTGCTCGACGAACCTACCAACAACTTGGATATCGATACCATCCGTTGGCTGGAAACCGTGCTGAACGAACGTAACAGCACCATGATCATCATTTCCCATGACCGTCACTTCCTGAATATGGTGTGTACGCACATGGCCGACTTGGATTACGGCGAACTGCGCGTATATCCAGGTAACTACGATGAATATATGACGGCGGCAACACAGGCGCGCGAGCGTTTGATGTCTGATAACGCCAAGAAAAAAGCACAAATTTCCGAGCTGCAATCTTTTGTTAGTCGCTTTAGCGCCAACGCTTCTAAGTCTAAGCAGGCAACTTCGCGTGCGCGCCAAATTGATAAGATTAAGCTGGATGAAATTAAAGCGTCTAGCCGTCAGAATCCTTTCATTCGCTTCGAGCAGGACAAGAAACTGTTCCGTAATGCGTTGGAAATTGATGGCTTGAGCAAAGGTTTTGACAATGGTCCACTGTTTAAAAACCTAAGAATGCTGCTGGAAGTGGGTGATAAGCTGGCGGTTTTAGGTACTAACGGCGTGGGTAAATCCACCTTGCTGAAAACGCTGGTGGGCGAACTACAGCCAGACACGGGTTTTGCTAAGTGGTCTGAAAATGCCAATATCGGTTACTACGCGCAGGATCATGAAAGTGAATTTGCTGAAGACCTGACGCTGTTTGATTGGATGAGCCAGTGGAAACAGCCGAATGATGACGAGCAGGTGGTGCGCGGCTACTTAGGGCGTCTGCTGTTTAGCCAAGACGACATCAAGAAATCGGTGAAAGTGCTGTCCGGTGGTGAAAAGGGCCGTATGCTGTTTGGTAAGTTGATGATGCAGCGTCCAAATATTCTGGTTATGGACGAACCGACTAACCACATGGATATGGAATCCATCGAAGCGCTGAACATGGCGCTGGAGATGTACGAAGGCACTCTGATCTTCGTTTCACACGACCGTGAGTTTGTCAGCTCCTTGGCAACGCGTATTCTTGAAATTACGCCGACCAAGACGATTGATTTCTCCGGTAACTATGAGGATTATTTGCGCAGCCAAGGCGCAGAATAATTCAGTATAGATAAATAAGCATCGGCTAAATAAAGCTGTACCGTTTTACGGTACGGCTTTTTTTGTCTAACATTTTTATAGTGCTGTTTGGGTTATTTAGGACGATGTGTTTTCCCACCGCCTTTATCGCACTTCTCTAATTGGGATTAATAGGAATTAACCTATGATATATTTGTCTGGTCTATGATAATTTAGTTCAGTTAATATCATTATCAGAATAGTAGGGATATATAATGAACAAGATTTCAGCCGTATTAGCCAGCCTGTTGTTGGCATCTTCTGCCGGTGCAATTGCAGCCACCGCAGACTCCCATGAAGATATCAGTAAACAACCGTTGGAAAAGGTTGCGCCATATCCGCAGGCGGAGAAAGGCATGAGCCGTCAGGTTATTTACTTACCGAAGCAGGAAAATGAAAACAACTTTAAAGTTGAACTGATGATCGGTAAAACGATGGAAGTTGACTGCAACCACCATATGATGGGCGGAAAACTGGAAAGTAAAACGTTATCCGGCTGGGGCTATGATTATCTGGTAATGGATAAAATTTCCGAACCAGCATCAACCATGATGGCTTGCCCAGACAACACCAAACGCAGTGAATTTGTTATCGCTAATCTGGGCGATGCCGCAATGCAGCGTTATAACAGCCGACTGCCGATTGTGGTTTACGTGCCGCAGGGTGTCGATGTTAAGTACCGTGTATGGCAGGCTGATGCGAAACTGCAGGATTCAGTGAAAAAATAATGTCATTCCCCTCCTGACCCTCCTTAGTAAGGACGGTTGGGAGGGGATAGCACGGTCTAGCTGTCGCTCAATGGCGATGGGGTTTGTCTGAATAAGCCAGGAGAAGTACCGAAGCGCCTTTTGAATGCGCGGGTAAAAGTTTGCTGACTGTCAAAACCATACTGTAGCGTGATATCCATAATTTTTTTGTCTGTGCGTTTCAATTCCGCTGCCGCTCGCATTAAACGACGGTGGCGCACATAAGATGCCAGATTATCGCCAGTCACCTCTTTAAATAATCTTTGCAAATACCATTTAGAATATCCCGCTCGCTCGGCGATATCATCAATCACGATTCGCTTATCTAGATTTTGTTCTATCCATTCAGACAGTGACTCTACCAGCAGCTGATGTTGTCCTTTAGTGCTCAATTTAATCACCTTAGTCTGTGGTCTTGCACAAACAAAAAGATAAATTCCTGACCAGAGATACTACTGGACATGAAAATAAATTGAACAACAATTCAATAAGGATAAATATATTTTTGTAAAGTTATCTCAATAAAAATGCCAGAATAAATTCTGAGTAAAAGAGTGTTTGGATAATAAACAAATAAGGACGAAATATGAATTTCGTCTTATTAGGAAACAGAATGCTTGATTTTTATGAGAAGGATTGATTATTTCTGTTAACTCGCCTAACTTCACTTCTTTTCTTACCGCCGCAGCCTGCCGTGGATGTTATTCAATAATGCGTGTTCAGCTATGGCTATCGTAAAAAAGGCGACGAATCTGTTGTCTCTGTTGAGTGATGTAATACACTGAGCTTTGCGCATAAAAAAGCGCCATCACAGGTAACTTTGTTCGTTTAAGCTATCGGGTCTATCACACCGCGTGGTGCTCCCCTAAAATCGAGCTTAAGTGAACGATGTTACCATTTCAGGCGCTTTTCCTCATTTTCAGTTTGCTAGGCGGATGTGGCGAGCTTAGTCGCAAATCCTAAGAACAGCAGACCAACCATTGAGTTTCCCAGTTTTGCTAGGCGTTTCTTTTCGCTGAGGAAATGTGCCAGCGCGGCACCAGAGAAGATCAGCAGCGTCATGTAGCAGAAGCTAATCATTTCTAAAATAACCGCCAGAATCGCAAAAGAGACGCCGGTATGTGCATAATCCATATCAATAAACTGCACAAAGAACGAAACGTAAAACAGAATCGCTTTGGGATTCGTTAAACTTAGGGTGAGAGCTTTGCGGAACGTGTGCTCAGGCTCTTCTTTAGCGGCACTTTGCTCTTGGCCTTTTTTCGCCAACGTGCTGTAAAGGATTTTCAGCCCAAGATAGAGCAGATAAAGCGCACCTAACATTTTCACCAGCGAAAATAAAAACGGCGAAGAGCGGATGAGCGATGCAATACCGATGTAGGCGCAAAAGATGAGCACGGCGTCACCGATAAAAACGGCGAGAGCGGCCTTATAACCCTCTCTGACTCCCCGTGTAATACCGGTCTTGAGGACAAACAGCGTATTCGGCCCCGGTACCATAATGATGAAAATCGCACCTAGTACATATGTCCAGATATTGAGTACACCATAGCTCTCAAACACAACAACCTCACCCTTTGTTCACGCGATTAAAACGTTGTACATGCAGGGGCAAATCGCCCTTAGAATTGAAGGCGTATTGTACTCTTTTAAAAGGGTTTTGGCAGCAGAGTGTGATCTGTATAACATTTAGACACTGGAACATTTAATGTGCAGCTTACGCGTGGTGTTTACGCTCCTCTTTTTAAACAATAAATGCGTTATTGGCGGCAATTTATCGGCGAGCAATCTTTTGAGAAAAACCCTCTGCATGCGGTTTTCCTGCCATGCTATATTTTTAGCCTATGATGTATGCACACGGTTTGGCTTCGGTTTTATTCGATGGCCTCTTTTATAAGGGTGATTCTGTGAGTTATTTTTGCTATGAGCAATAAACCTGCTATCGAGACTCGCCTAGCCCGATTGATTCAGCCTTTATGTCAGCTTCATCCTGAACTCAGTGGCGTATACCCGCTAGAAAAAGGCAATGACGCCTTTGCTGCTCGCTATTTGCTGGCCAACATGACTGAAAAAACGCTGGATGTTCAGTACTACATTTGGCACAACGATATTTCCGGACGCTTACTGTTTAACGCCTTATTTCGTGCCGCTGAGCGTGGAGTAAAAGTGCGTTTGCTGCTGGATGACAATAACACTGGCGGGCTTGATGAGTCTTTGCGTCGCCTGAATGCTCATCCCAATATTAGCGTTAAATTATTCAATCCTTTCAAGCTGAGAAGGATGCGCTGCTTATGTTATTTGACTGACTTTAAACGGCTCAACCGTCGCATGCACAACAAAAGCATGACGTTTGATGGTCAGGCAACTATTGTTGGCGGGCGCAACGTGGGTGACGAATATTTTGGTATTGGCGATCAGGCGCTATTTTCCGACTTAGATGTGCTGGCCGTTGGGAAGGTGGTTGAGGACGTATGCCAAGATTTCGAGCGATATTGGCATTCAGCCTGTGTATCACCCGCCGAAGACGTGCTGGGTAAGGCTTCGGATTATCGCTATTTACACGGGTTAACGATTGCTGAAGTCGGGGGGCGGGCGAGAGCTAAAGAGTATCTAAAGCGTCTACGTGACAAATTGTTAGCGCGCCAAATGGAAAATAATCAGCTTTCGTTAACTTGGGCAAAAGTGCAGTTATTTAGTGACGATCCGCGAAAAGGGTTAGGGGAACTTGCTACCAAGGCGCTAATGGCTTCACGCCTGTTCGAGATGATTGGTGTGCCGAAAATTAGCATGGATATTATCTCTGCTTATTTTGTTCCCACGCGAACCGGTGTGTCACAGTTGGTTCATTTGTCGAAACAAGGTGTGAAGATCACCGTTCTGACTAATTCACTGGCGGCAAATGATGTGGCTATTGTCCATGCGGGTTATGCCAAATGGCGAAAAATGCTGCTGCGCTGTGGAATCGAACTCTTCGAAATGAAAGCGAACGAAAGCGAAGATTTTACGCGTAATGACCGCCTACGTGACCGCGGTTTAACGGGGCATTCTGGCTCGAGTTTGCATGCGAAAACCTTTGCCGTTGATGGCAAGCTCGTATTTGTTGGATCTTTTAATTTTGACCCGCGTTCTGCACGACTAAATACCGAGATGGGATTTGTGATTCAGAGCGAATCGTTAACGACGTTGACCCATCAACGCTTTATTGCCAGTTTGCACGATAAAGCCTTTCAGCTAATGCTCACTCGGCGAAGGAAAATTCACTGGATAGAATATGAAAACGGCAAGGAATACATTCACCGTAAAGAACCGGATAGCCCGTTATACAAACGTATTTTGGCGCGTATTGCCTATTATTTGCCGATAGAGTGGATGCTGTAACTCATGTGAAACCTGCGCTCCTTTAGTCAACAAGGCGCGCAGGCTTAAAAACCAAGACATTTGTTAAACGTATTTCTGTTTAAGTCAAATCGACGTTTTTGCAGCCGAAAAGTAGGGTGAAAATAAATCCAGCGGCATACGAGATAAATACTCCAGCAATATAAACCATGATCCCCGCGTAGATCCCCTGTGAAGACGTCATCAGTGGTATTGAAACCAACCCCGATGGACCAAATACGGTATTTAAGCCGATGGGTAATCCCATATAAGCCACTAAACCGATAAAGAATCCCCCTACGGCACCGCCGAAGCAGGCGGTAATAAAAGGCTTCAAGCGTGGTAGCGTTACGCCATAAATTAACGGTTCGCCAATTCCGAGCAGGCCGGGGAATATTGCGCCTTTGATTTGCAAGCGTAACGTAGAACCTGGTTTGGCTTTGAGATAAAGGGCCAATGCAGCGCCAACTTGTCCCGCACCAGCCATGGCAAGAATAGGGAATAGTGAGTTAAAACCCTGCGCATCCATCAGCGCAAAATACACCGGTACAAATCCTTGATGAATGCCGAATACTACTGCGATTAAAAAGAGTCCAGCCAGCAGCGCGGTGCCGAAAGGATTGCCATTTAAATGCAGGAATAGCCATGACATGCCTTTAAATAGTTCAACACCAATCGGCATGATAACGACATAGGTTACCGCGCCGGTAATAAGCAACGTGATGGATGACGTGAGGATCATATCGAGATTATCGGGAATGATTTTACGCACTTTGCGTTCAACCCACGCGCCGAATATACAAGCGAGAAGTACGCCAATAATATTGCCGCGCGGGTCAATGACCAGCCCAAAGAAATTATCGATACCTGCGTAATAACCGACGGTGCCTTCTGCGCTGTAGCGCAAGATAAATAATGAGGCAATAATGGCACCGTTAACGCCGGTGCCGCCAAAGGCTTTTTGGGCATTAAAGCCGATAAGAATACTCAGAAAGGTAAATAAACCCATGCTGAATATTTTCATATAGCCAATCAGGCCCGTCAGCCACAGCGGTGCGGTGCTTCCTTCGAGGACGAGTGTCTGCTGTAACAGCGTAGCAATACCGAGCAGTAAACCTGCCGCGATAAAACCGGGGATCAACGGAGTAAAAATGGTGGCGAATTTGGTTAAGAAACTGTGGAACCCGCTCGTTTGTTTACTCTTGAGCTGCTGCTTATTGGCGGCGGCGAGCGTATGCAAATCAGCTGGCGTAGCTTCTCTCTCTTGGCTGGCGTGATTCTGAGCAAGCAATGCGTTCATCATTTCACTGGCTGTTTGCGCTTTGCCAGGGCCAAGAACAATTTGTAGTTGGTCATTACCTTCGATAACGCCCATCACGCCGGGAACTTTTTTTAATTCACCGTGATCGACAAGACTGCGCTCATGCAGGGTAAGACGCAGTCTTGTCATGCAGTTTCCGCACAGGGCAATGTTTTGGCTGCCACCGACACATGTCAGAATTTGCACGATCGTGGCATCCGTTATTTTTGCCATAGTTAAACCCCTTTAGCACCTAATGCCTGGCGAATAAACCCGTTATTTTGTGTCAAAACAGCGCTGGCCTCAGCGGCTGACAGCTGGCCGAGGATCATTAGAATGGCTGTTTTGCAGTGTCTTTCACATTCGCTAAGTGCTTTGATGGCGGTGCTGCGATCACAATCCGTAGCCTGCATCACGATATCAATCTGACGTTGCACCAGTTTGGCGTTGGTCGCTTCAACGTCCACCATCAAATTGCCATAGACTTTTCCGCTACGGATCATGGCGCCAGTAGTAAGCATATTGAGCACCATTTTTTGTGCAGTACCGGCTTTCATTCTTGAGGAGCCGGTTACCACTTCGGGTCCCACCACGGCTTCAAGAGCGATATCGGCTAATTGACCCATGGCGCTATTAGCGTTGCAGGTCAGTGAAACGACGGTTGCTCCTTGAGTACGCGCATATTTCATTGCACCAATGACGTACGGAGTGCGTCCACTGGCGGCAATCCCCACGACAACATCACGTTCACCAACCTGATTCTCTATCATGTCCTGTTCGCCGAGAGCGACATTATCTTCGGCATTTTCAACGGCGCGTAAAATCGCGGTATGCCCACCGGCAATAAGACCTACCACTTGTTCTCGCGGAGTTCCGTAGGTAGGAGGGCATTCACTGGCATCCAGAATACCGAGACGCCCCGAGGTTCCAGCTCCGCAATAAATTAGGCGGCCACCTTGAGCGAACGCGTGAGTGATGGCGTCTACGGCTTGGGCTATTTGCGGTAGGATGCGCTCTACGGCTAACGCGACTTTCTGATCCTCCTGATTGATGATGGTCAGCATGTCTAGCGTCGATAGGGTGTCAATGTTTTCACTGGCGGTATTACGGCCTTCGGTTTGAAGGCGAGATAAATCAATGTTCATGTTGGTATTCTCTGTGGTGCAACGTTAAGGAGTAAATTATTCCTATAATTGAAAGATATAAAGAATTAATCATCTCAAGCGGGTCATTCTGGTCTGTTTAACGCGATCATTTTTGTGGCATCGGTGGCATAACATAATGGTGAAAAAATCATCGCAGTGGCTTCACTGCCGCGACTACTGCATAAAATATGATCGCTGATTTACTTTTTATGCACCTATTACAGGAAAATCGCGATAGATATCGTGGTTTTATTTATCGTCAACCAGAATAGGGTAGAACGGTTGATGTAGGACAGCAATATTCCACGTTGCTTTTATGTTATGAATATTTTAAGTTAAATGATAATGGAAACGAATTGAAGGGCACTGACAAAGTTAATATGATTATAGACTGATGTTTTTTCACTCTGATCTTGATGAATTAAGAATAATTACGCTATCACACTGCTGTTAACCAATATTTAAATCTATGCTGCAGACAGAAAACGAAAAAAATGGTCGTGAGAGTGTGGATGATGTAGGTTTATATTTTAATGACCGCCGCTGAAATAATAATGCTCTTGTGAAAAAAAAGAGATGAAACTTGATTTTTACTGGCAATTAATGCGGTAATTTTCCTAAAAACTATCACTTTTTCTCAAAGTTACGTCTCTATCAAATTATGGCTAATATTCTGTTTGAAGTGCACGTGGCAGACTATTTATCCACATTGCTATTATAATTTATTTATAATTGGATTTTTTATCTATTTAGCGTAGTGAAATTCTGAAATAAAATTTTTATAAAAACTATAAATCACACACATCACATGTTTTACCCCTTCGTTTTAATTTGAGATGATTCTTATGATGTCGCGTTGTTCAGGTAAAACTAGAGCAATATAGGGATAAATCTGTGGGGATGAATATGTGAAAGATTCTCATCTATAAGATTATAACGAAACTATTTCTCATCACTATAAAGCAGAAAAACCATCTGTTGTTATAGCTAATTTTCTCTGATACGAGAGTCGTAAATTGAATCATTATAGTGTGAAAATTATGATTTATAAGATTAGTGATACGGTGAGATTTAAACCCGCTGACGGAGCTATCTGGAGTATTGATAGTCCTGAACAGGTGATAAATCTTACGATTACCAACTGCAACCTGTTATGCATGCTGCTCAACAATAAAGGCGTTATTCTTTCTAGAGAGAATATTTTAGAAGATATATGGGATAAGCAAGGGTTACGATCGTCAAATAACACACTAAATCAATACATTTCTATTCTCAGAAGAACGTTTTCTCTTTTAGGCATAGATGAGGAAGTCATTAAAACCATTCCTAAGGTCGGTTTTTGTTTTAATGAAGCGATAAGTGTGGAGAAAGAGTATAGCCCTGTACCTTCAGAAATTGCCACGAGGGAGAGTGCACCAAAAGAGAGAACACAATATTATTTCTATAGGGTAATGATGTCTATTTTAACTTTATGCATTCTGGCGCTTATCGCCTATGTTTTATCTCAAAACAAAAAGTTTAGCTTAGAGACATCAACCTCGGGGGTGGGTCAGTATGATACTTGCGAGATCAGGGTATTACCTCAGTATACGCGCGGCCAATCCCGTGATCTTCTCGAGGCTTCTAACGACCTGATAAAACGGAACAATATAAAATGCTTACCAGGAAAGGAATTTATTTCCAAGCCAGAAAGTCGCGGAAGTGGTAGGGCATTTCTCGCCGAGTGTGTTGTTGATAAAAAGAGAAATGAATACTTTTTTTGTAAAGGATACTATACAAAATGAATAATAAAATTATTGTGTTAGCTATTTTGTCTTTTACTCTCATTTTTGAAATTGTTTATGTTTCTGTCATCTACGAGCCATCATACAACTTTTCATGTAATAACGAGTTCACTTATAGAGATGATGAGAGTCACGATATACTTGACGGGAATATTTCTCTGAGCTTAAACAATAAAATGCAGGGGCATGCTGAGATCATTGGGTATCTGACGAGGAACGGAGCTTCGCAAGATATCATTAGAAGCGTTGATTTCAAATATCGTGTCATATCGCCAAAAAAACTCGTTATTTATGATGCAAGGCTGGTGACCTATTCTCATGATTCTGTTGAAGAGTCGTTTGCACCAGAGCCTATACTCGACTTTCTCTTTTTTAGATATAAAGACCTAAAAGAAATTAATATCAATGTTAATAAGGTTAAAAATACTTATTTATTTGGTCGGGCAAATAACTTTGTGTTTGCCTGTACATCATAGGTTTTGTTGGTCGCTAGATTCTTTCTTTATGGTTTAAGTCAACATACCTACATTTTTATAAAAGGATGCTATATGAATAAAAGGCAGGTCAGTATATTGATAACCGGAGCCGCATTTTTGTTAGCGGGTTGCTCGTCATCAAATAAAACAAACCAAAACTACCAAGGGAACGATCTTGAATATGACTATTTTTATGCTAACAGTCAGCTAAGCCCTACGGAGGAGAATACGCCCCCGAAGGGGGG
This sequence comes from Hafnia sp. HMSC23F03, assembly GCF_001816025.1. Taxonomy (NCBI): domain Bacteria; kingdom Pseudomonadati; phylum Pseudomonadota; class Gammaproteobacteria; order Enterobacterales; family Hafniaceae; genus Hafnia; species Hafnia sp. HMSC23F03. Next base: position 1,818 of record NZ_KV824192.1, on the reverse strand, counting down.
CGTGGTTGGAGGGAATTCATATTCTTCAACGAACAATAAATGCATGGATAACTATAATTTTCTTCGCGAAGAGAATGCGCCTCAGTATCCAAGGTATGCTGAGGATTACAGTAAGATTACCGAAGGATTTAAGTTTTTAAACTCAAACAAAAACATTATGGATAAGGATGCCAAGAAAATTTATACCATGCAGCTCAAGATGAAATTGGAAACTTTGTGCTCGAAAATCCAGTATTCTAGTTTCATTCTGGTGAATGAAAAACGCCACAACCTCTCTGATATTTAATGCGGTGCCAAGCACTTGTCTGAATGATGAGTGCTTGTTTTATTGATATTATTTCCCCTACCATAAAAAAATGGCGCTAAATACTTTTAGCGCCATTTGTCGTTAGATAAACCTTTTAATGATAGGTGTTAGCTACATTCACCTCTGCTGCTAGAACTATTGATTGAATTGACGACGCTAACATCGGTCTGGCCTGAAGTGGTATCAATCTTGAATACCGTCCAGTTAGCCATGTTGCCAGTGCTTCCTGCATCTTCAATATTAAAGTCCTGAGTGGTGCCGTCAGATAAATAAAGCTTCACTTTTGCGCCGCCATAGCTTTGTGGTGAGCCTGTAAATCTATTGACCACGTAGCAATAGACACCAGGATGTAGGCTGTTCACGGTGATTGTCTCTGGTCCGTTGCCATTTCTTGCGTCAACATCAAGGACAGCATCGGCCCCTGTGGGGGATTTAGATTCGTAATTCACCTTGATCATCGTGCTTGGCGCACCTACCTTTGGCACCCACAGATAGGAGTCTAAATCGGCTGGTGTACTTCCCCAAGTCAGGACGATACGCGCAGCTTTACCATCGAGATTTGGTGACAGAACGAAGTTCTGCTCAAGATCGAGAACGTCCTGTACGTCTACCGTTGCATTCTGCGTAATAAACCCAGTCGCGCTCGCTTTCGCATAATAGACGCCCTGTGGAAGATTGCTAATGGTGTATTTGCCATCGGATCCGCTGGTTGCCGAATAGGCTGGCGTGGTATCGCTCTGAGACAAGAAGAGTTCAATTTTGGTATTAGGCACTACAGCATTGTTGACTGCGTTGGTCGTCGCACCATGCAGCGTGACGAGTTGAGCCTTAAAGTTGACTTTCTTATCTGCATTAACTGCCGCACCGCTTCCGATGGAAGCTGATACCTGAACCAGCAGCGCCTCGGTTTTGGTACTTTTTAGGGCGATAGTCGCTTTACCGTTGACGTCAGTCTCACTGCTTGAAGCCAGTACGACCGAGTTGCCTTTGTCTTGGGACCAAGTGACTGTGGCACTAGGCACCAGATTTCCATGCGCATCTTTTACCAGTGCATCAAAGGTAAAGAAGTCGGTTCCATTGGCAACTTTGTCAGTTACCGTATCAACCAGTGTCACTTCTGTCACGATAGCCGTCGTGATATCTGCCACAAAGGTTGTGTTTACCGTTTGACTATGACCATTGGTCGTCGCAGTCACTTTCGATACTCCCGCAGTGACGTTAGTCAGCGTTGTCGTCGCCAAACCATTTTCATCGGTGTTGGTTGACGTGGTGGTGACCGTCGCGCCGTTATCCGCAGTGAAGGTAATGGCAACATTCGGAACCACGTTGCCGTTCGCATCGGTAACCTTGGCTTGAACAGCGTTGGTGTCCGTGCCGTTGGCTTTGGCATTGTCAGTCGTGACCGTCAAATTGCCACTGATAATGGTTGCTGTCCCGTCGTCTGCCACAAAGGTGGTGTCGACGCTCTGGCTGTGACCATTAATGGTGGCGGTGACCTTACTGATACCGGC
>NZ_KV824191.1:0-13690 GCF_001816025.1 Hafnia sp. HMSC23F03 | reverse complement strand
ATTTCAGTGTATTAGGCGTACGAAACCTTACACAATCCCCATGTAGATTTCAGTGCATTAGGCGCCCGAAACCTTCCACAGCTCTCTGTAGGTTTTAGTGCATTAGGCGCCCGAAACCTTACACAATTCCCATTCAGATTTCAGAGTTGTAACGCTATCTCCCCCACATTTTTTATCCCCCTCTTATGTTATTTTTATGTAAAATAACTGTGTTTTTCCTTCGATTTCAATTCTTAAAATAAAACTGGGAAGCATTATGAGCATCACTAGACGTGACTTTCTCAATGGGATGGCAATTACCATTGCAGCGGGGCTAACACCGTGGCAGGCACTACGTGCATCACCTCAGGCTTTAACCCAAAGTCTGTACTATCCGCCGACGCTAACGGGCTTACGCGGCAATCACCCAGGATCGTTTGAAGCCGCGCATCTCTTGGGGCGTGAAGGTAAACATTTCGATCCGAAAAGTGTTCCCGTCGAGGAACAGTTTGACTTGGTTGTTGTGGGGGCGGGAATTAGCGGCTTGGCGGCCGCCTGTTTTTGGCAGCAGTTACAGGGTAAAAATCAGCGCATTTTGTTGCTGGATAACCATGATGACTTCGGCGGTCATGCCAAGCGCAATGAATTTAACGTTGAAGGCAAAATGATTCTTGGCTACGGCGGCAGTGAGTCTTTTCAATCACCACGAACCAACTTCAGCCCTGTTGCGATGGGATTGCTGAAAACGCTTAACGTTGATATTGAGCAGATGGCGAAAGATTTCGATCAGAATTTCTACCCCGATCTCAAACTCAGCCGTGGCGTTTACTTCGATCGTAAAAACTTTGGTGTAGATAAGATTGTTAACGGCGATCCCGGACGTGCGGTCGCGGATGATATTGCGCCAGATCGTTTAAACGGGCGTGATATCACCGCGTTTATTAACGATTTCCCGCTGTCTGAATCCGATCGTAAAGCGCTGATTGCGCTGCATACCGAGCAGAAAGATTATCTGCCAGAACTGAACACCGATGAAAAAGTGGCGTGGTTAGATAGCCATAGCTACAGTCAATTCCTGCGGGAAAAAGTGGGTCTTAGTGAAATTGCGATCCGTTATTTCCAGCAAAGAACGAACGACTTCCAAGCGGTTGGCATTGATGCTACTTCATGTAGCGACGCTCGCATTTGTGCGTTGCCAGGTCTGGATGGAATGAATTTGCCTCCGCTTGACGCAGAGTCCTTGGCCGATTTGGATGAGCCTTATATTTTCCATTTCCCTGATGGCAATGCCGGTTTGGCGCGCTTGATGGTTCGTCATTTAATTCCTGCGGTCGCGCCGGGCGACAGTATGGAAAGCATCGTGTTGGCGAAATTTGATTACAGCCAACTCGATAAAAAAGACTCTCCGGTACGCCTGCGTCTGAATAGCACGGGTGTGCATGTCGCGAACGTTAGTGAGCAGGGGAAACAGGCCGTTGATGTGACCTATCTGACAGGAGATAAGCTGCATCGGGTACGCGCCGGTCAAGTTGTGATGGCGGGTTACAACATGATGATTCCTTATTTAGTACCGGAAATGCCTGAGAAACAGGCGGCAGCGCTGAAGGAAAACGTCAAATCGCCGCTGGTCTACTCCAAAGTGGTGATCCGCAACTGGCAGCCGTTTATGAAACTGGGCGTGCATGAAATTTATTCTCCTGCTGCGCCGTACAGCCGAGTCAAACTGGATTATCCCGTGAATATGGGAGGCTATGAACATCCGCGTGATCCTAATCAGCCGATTGGATTACACATGGTTTATGTGCCTACGCTGCCAGGCAGCGGCTTGAGCCCACGTGAGCAGTCGCGTAAAGGACGAGCCCTGTTGCTGGGCACGCCGTTCGAAGTCCATGAAAAAATGATCCGCGAGCAGCTACAAGGCATGTTTGGCGCCGCGGGCTTCGATCATCAACGTGATATTCAGGCCATTACGGTTAACCGGTGGTCACACGGCTATTCCTATTTCCTGAACGGTTTATTCGATGATGAAAAAGAAGCTGAGCAAATTATTCATACCGCACGCCAGCCGATAGGGCGCATCACCATCGCAAACTCGGATTCTGATTGGAGCCCGTATGCCAACTCCGCCGTCGATCAGGCTTGGAGAGCAGTGAACGAACTTACGGCGATGAATAAGGAGAACGTATGAAACCGTTAATGATGCTGACGCTGCTTGCGACAAGCGTAGAGGCTAATGCGATGTCGGCCGGTGAGTACGTGGCAAAAGCTGGCGACTGCACCGCTTGTCATACGTCTCCTCAGGGGCAGACGTTAGCCGGAGGCATGCGTTTTGCGACCCCTTTGGGTAATATTTATGCCACCAACATTACGCCAGATAAAACACACGGCATTGGCAACTATAGTTTTGAGGATTTTGATAAAGCGATGCGACAGGGGATCGCGAAAGATGGGCACCACCTTTACCCCGCGATGCCCTATACGTCATACGCCAAAATGACGCCTGAAGATATGCGTGCCCTGTACGATTATCTGATGACTGAAGTGAAACCACAGTCCGTGGAAAATCAGAAAAGCGATATTCCTTGGCCATTATCGATGCGTTGGCCGCTGGGCATTTGGAATTCACTCTTCCTGCAAGAGGGAGTTTATCAACCTCAGTCGGAAAAAGGCGATGAGTGGAATCGCGGAGCCTATTTGGTGCAAGGTGCAGGCCACTGTGGTGCATGCCATACTCCGCGCGGTTGGGCGATGCAAGAGCAGGGAATGGATCAGGCTGAGCTACGTTTCTTGAATGGCGCGGAGCTGGATGGCTGGTACGCGCCATCGTTGCGTGGTCTTAACGTCAGCAAAGACGATCTGGTGGCGTTGCTGAAAAGCGGGCGTAGCCGCCACGCTGCGCTAAGCGGCCCAATGGGTGACGTCGTGACGCACAGTTCACAATACCTCACCGATAGCGATCTTAATGGCATTGCGACTTACTTACTGAGTCTGGAAGCGTTGCCGAATGATGCCAAAGTGAAAGCACCGACGGCTGCGTCAATGCAGTCTGGCGCTCAAATCTATGCTCGCTATTGTTCAACCTGCCATAACGCCAAAGGCGAAGGCGTGGATTACACGATTCCGCGCTTAGCAGGCAATCTGACCGTTAATGCTGATAATCCACAAACGCTGATCCGTGTGGTGCTCGACGGCGCGCAAACGCCGGTTACCCAGCAACACATGTCATACGGCATGCCGGGTTACGGCTGGGCGCTGGACGATCGGCAGGCCGCGGATTTGATGAGCTATCTACGCAGTAGCTGGGGTAATAAAGCAGAACCGGTCACGGCTGAGCAGGTTGGAAAAGTACGCAAGGAACTTAGTAAGTAGCCTTTGAAGTCAAAGGGGATGGAGCCGTCGTATTAGGCTCCATCCATATCCGCGAATCTCAAACGACTCTCTAACCACCACCTGTGTATTGGTATACCTTGGGCAAAAAAACGTTGAAAATTTTAATGCTTAAATAGAGTTTTCTTCCCATCAGAACTAATTAACACTAAAGCATCATCCGTTTGTTCGATATATTTATATTTCGCCGGTACGAGAACATGACCTTTATAATCAATGAGGCCTTTAGCGCAAAAAATGGCACCTGATTTAAAGGCAGTGCATTTATCAAGATTGGAAACAAGGTAACCCCAATCAGAGACCTCAATAGTATATTTTATATTGATAATCATATTGCCAGCAGAATCCAGAGCGCCCCAGCGATCTTGATTATTAACGTTTAACGCAACGAGATATTGTGTGAGACCTACGGGTAAGCCATCATGTTCATCTACCTTTTTCGCATAAGAATATTTCCCAACATGTTGAGTGATAAACTTGGTGGAGTAATGGTTTTCTTTTATCTCAGGGAGTTGTCGCAATGAGTTAATCACGCGGAGATGATCCGCCAGCGTTCCTTCATTCTCATGGCTGTTATTAAAAGGATTGTAAGCTATCTGATAAATGAGTCCCTTGTCTTCAATGAAATAGTAACTGATATAGTTCAGTTTTTGAGCTGAATGTTCCATGATGAGAACATGCTCATCTTGATAGCCAACACGCCAGTTTAATTTTTCATCGTCGAGTTTATAATAGTTCTCTATTTCTCTCTTAAGATCAGAGATGTTTCCAGAGTGAACGGTGATCATATCTTTGAACTCAGGCATGAATTTAAAACCGCGTGTTCCATCGATTCCACTTGATTGTTTCTGTATGATATTTTCTATTGTGAGCTTGTTTTTTAACTCTTCCCTCAGTGTCTGTGCTAGCGCTTCTGAATCAAATAGCTTTCCGAATTTATCTTCGAATTGCTTTGGTGCCATACTTGCCGTTTTTAGAGTCAGTAACTCCCCCATGTCTTCTGCCGATAATGTTTTTATAATGGCATATTTTTTGGCTATTTCATCGAGAGTTGCATTTTTCATTCCTTCCGCGAAGGCAACGCAATATTCTTTTTCTTTTTTATCATAGGTAGTATATACCGCAGTGAGATTATTATTTTTATCATAATAGATAGCACCTTGTTTTTCTTGGAATACCACGGACTCAGGCATGAACGCGTCAGATTTTACGATTTTATTAATATCAAACGGGTTGGTTTCTGCTTTTATATATGCAGCTCTGATATCATCATGGTTACCGCGCACAATCCAAGCTGATGTTGCATCCTTATATTTATTAATAGTATTTTTATCAAGGAGCTTTTTAAGGAAGTAGGTATCACCTTCATCGAGAGTATAATCTATAGGAAGTTTAATGCTCATAGGTTTTTGAACGATTTTTTGCCCTATGAAATCACTAATGAATTTATTCTGTGCGATCTGCTGTTTGTCATGTTGATAATTGGCTTTTAGCTCGACGAGACTTTTTTTCTGCTGTTCTTCAATAGCAGTGATTTTTTCGTTTTTATTACGGGTGAAATCCAACGTTAAAACGCCCTTGCAATCGATGAGGAAACACATATCGTCTCTGGTGAGTGTCAACTTCCCATCATGGCCTACGCTAAAGTGGTAAGTGTTATTATTCAAGACTAATGTGTCTGTCGTTGTCTCTATCTTTGATTTTTCGCCTAACCAATCATAGAGGTATAAAGAACCCTCTGCATAATGTAAATAGAAGTCATCGCTTTTCTCTCTTATCTCATCTTCCATCCACTCTGCAAACTTTTCGGGGCTGAGTGGGCGGTCGTTATGATCTGTGAGTTTTACATCTTGGTTTTTAGCGGTGCTGATGTGAACATCACTGAAAGAATAATACCCTGTAGTAATGTTCTCTTTATGAGTCATTTTTGATATTAGTAATATCCCACAGGCTAATAATATGAGGATACCGCATCCTTTCAATAATTTTTTCTTATCCATAATATTTATCCTATTTAAGCCTTGTCTTTTCTGAGCAAGTGCTGCTAACAAATGTTTCTATCCCTTGATGGTTTTCATGTGTGGTTTTTTCGGCTGATTTTGACTCTGATGTTATGGTGAGCTGTAATTGTGTATCACTCATTTTAGCTAAATCTATCACTACATGGTTTGAACTATCAGGTTTATTGATAGTGATATCTTCTATCCTGTGGTCTGATGTATTCTCCATAATTATTGAGGTGTAATCTCCCATTGATGCTCTCTTGGCATCATTTTTATGGTTCACTTTTGTTACTGTCCCTTTTACCGTATTCTTATAGCTCGAGACTAACTCTGGCGTTATACAAATATGTGTTATACCAGCCTCACTTTTAACCATCCATTCACCTTGCTGGATATCTAATGCATATGAATAGTTTACGCTTACAAACATAAAGGATAGTATAATAGTTGATTTGATTAAGTGTTTCATGATTAACCCTTTTGATTAACAGATATAAAATGTAAAAATGATTGGTTATTAGTTGGTGTCATTTTTATTTATGGATTTTTTTTCTGTGTTTAATGTGATGACTTCTGATAGCTATCTTTGATGACTATAATCTTTCCTCTGTGTGATAGAAACAGTGAAGCCAAAAATATTATTACGTCTATTTTTCGCGGTTCTAATCCTTATGTTCACTATTCTCCTAGTGAATATGTTATCGATCTATACATTTAGCCAAGAGCAGGATGTTAGAAATGCTGATTGCGCCATTGTATTGGGAGCCGGGGTTAAAAATGGAGAGCCTTCACCTGTTTTTCAGGAAAGACTCAATCACTCGGTTTATTTATATCAGAAAGGCTATGTTGGGATTATTATTTTAACCGGTGGCTATAGCTCTGGGAGCCATATTTCCGATGCCAAAATTGCCAAGCGATATCTTTTAGCTAAAGGTATTCCTGAAATGAATATTTTTCTTGAAGAAAAATCGACAGTAACGCGAGAAAATCTGCGTTATGCCAAAGATCTGATGAATTTACACCAGCTTCATAACGCATTGATTATCAGCGATCCGCTGCATATGAAACGCGCTATTTTGATTGCAAAAGATAATGGTATTAAGGCATGGTCATCACCAACGCTAACCTCTTTGTATAAGAGTCAATATGCACGTTTCTCTTTTTTGGTTAGGGAGTCCATTTATTACTCTGGATATCTGATTCTACGTCTTTTTCAGTGATGGGCGTTGAAGAATAAAACTACACATTCTCTAGCTCCTTTTCCGCATACAAATAACCGACGCCCATAATCTGTTGCGGTCGGCTGAGCTGACCGAATCCTATACGTGTTGCGTTGGTCATATTAGGATCTGCGGGATCGAAAGGGTTGAATCCCGTTTGGCGCATGATTGCGTTGAGCCAGCGATCGCCAAAGGCGCAGCTACGACCGTAAAAATAGATCCGGTTGATATTCAGTATATTGAGAAAGTTATACAGGCTCAGACCTATTGCGCTCGCGGCGTTATCGACCCACGCTTGAACCTGAAGATCCCCCTGTTGATATCGCTCAATCAAATGTTTACTACTCAGCGAATCCCAATCGGTTTGGATATTGCTTTGTTGAGTATTGCTTTGGTGAATATTGTTTTGGTGAATATCGCTTTGCGGCTGAGATTTCAGCCAAATACGGGCACGCTTTTTAAGCGCGGAAAGTGAGGCTACCGTTTCCAAGCAGCCATAACGACCACAATCGCATGCCACCCCGTCAGGATTGACAATGGTGTGTCCAATCTGCCCGCTGCCATATAGGCTGCCACGGTAAATTTGTTGGTTGATGACGAAGGACGAACCAATCCCGTAATCCACGTTGATGACGCAGAAATCCTGCGGATTGTCGGCGTTTTGCCATTTCTCAGCCAGCGCCAACATCACGCAGTCATTGTCTAACAGCACACGGGTTTTTAGCTTCTCTTCTAGCAGGTATTTCATTTCGATGTGCTCTTTCCACGGCGCCTGCGGCATATTTTGCGAAACGCCGGTCACGGGATCGACTTGTCCATGAATGGCTAGCGCGAGCTGAATGGTGCGCTGCGGATGAAGCTTTCGCTGTTGGTAATAAACCTGCTCGATGGCGGCTAATAAGGCTTGTGGATGAGGGGCTGAAAGAGCCGCAAATTGATATTCGCCCAGAGGCAAAATTTGGCTGTTGACCAGTTGGCTCTCAATACAGTTTGGCGTCACGTTCATGCAGAGAATCAGCGAATTATTGATGGGAATTTGGTAACAACCGCCGCTGAGACCGCGACTGCTGAGCATGCGATCGGAGTGCTCGATTTTGCCATCGTCCATCAGCTCTTCAAGAATTTTGCCGATTGCAGGGATCGACAGGCCGGTCTGCTGCGCCAGCATCGACTTACTCGCATGTTTATAACGGTAAATAAGCGCCAGTAGTATCCGTTTGTTAAGGTGACGTACCCGCTGATTATTCAGTCCAAGATCAAACATTTCACTTAACTCCGTTAACTGTATTGCGTGAGCTTTCATCACAACGGAAACAAACGTCTCCCATACACTGCCAACATACCTCAGTTCACTGTCATTTTTTTACTGGAGACGCAGAAATGTACGGCGACGTCAAAGTTTGGCAAGAAAGTGTGACTTTACCGACCTATCGCATCGGCGCGGAAGATCCTAACCCGATGTTTTTAGAGAAGCGTGTCTATCAAGGCTCTTCTGGCGCGGTTTATCCCTATGGCGTAATCGATACCTTAACCGGCGAGTGCGAGGATCGTGAATACCAAGCGGTATGGCTGGAGAATGATTTTATTCGGGTGATGCTATTGCCCGAGCTGGGAGGACGAATTCATCGTGCATACGACAAGGTAATGCAGCGTGATTTTGTCTATTACAACGAGGTGATTAAACCGGCTCTAGTGGGGCTCGTTGGGCCGTGGATTTCCGGTGGCATTGAGTTTAATTGGCCGCAGCATCATCGCCCAACCACGTTTATGCCGGTCGATGTGACTTTTAGCCATCAGGATGACGGCAGTAAAACCGTTTGGTTAGGTGAAGTGGAGCCGATGCGCGGTTTGCAGGTCATGACCGGTTTTAGGCTGTACCCGCAAAAAGCGCTGATCGAGATTACCGGCAAAGTTTTTAACGGCAACCCCACGCCTCGCCACTTCTTGTGGTGGGCGAACCCCGCAGTGAAAGGAGGAGACGATCATCAAAGCGTATTCCCACCGGATGTGACGGCTGTTTATGACCACGGTAAGCGTGACGTTTCTGCCTTCCCAATGGCGACCGGAACCTATTACAAGGTGGATTACTCGGCTGGTGTCGATATCTCTCGCTACAAGAATATCCCAGTACCAACGTCGTATATGGCGGATAAATCAGATTATGACTTTGTGGGTGCTTACCATCACGGCGAACAGGGAGGCTTACTGCATATTGCCGATCACCATGTTTCTCCGGGGAAAAAGCAGTGGACGTGGGGCAACTGTGATTTTGGTTTAGCGTGGGATCGCAACTTAACCGATCACAACGGACCTTATATTGAGTTAATGACCGGCGTATTCACCGACAACCAACCAGATTTTACTTGGCTTGCACCTTATGAAGAGAAAGTCTTCGTACAGAACTTCCTGCCGTACAGCCGGTTGGGAACTCTGCAGAATGCGAATACGCAGGCGGCAATCAAACTGGAACGTCGTCACGGCGAGATACAGCTTGGGCTCTACGCCATAGCACCGCTTGATAACGTCATGCTTGTCGTCAGTACCGACGATAAAGAGACTTTCCGCGAGTCACTGACGCTCTCTCCTGCACAATCGTGGTTACACGCGTTGCCGGACCACTCTTCGACACGTCTAACGCTTTCTCTGCTGGATAGCGATGGCCGCGAGATTATCAGTTATTTAGAGCATGTCCCTGAAGAAATGCCGCTACCGCAGGCGGCTAGTGCTCCGCAAAAACCACAAGAACTCACTAACACCGATGAGCTGTATTTCATCGGCCAGCATCTGGAGCAGTATCTGCACGCGAGTCGCTCAGCCTTTGATTATTACCAACGAGCCTTGGAAATAGATCCTCAGGACTATCGCTGTAATGTCGCGTTAGCGACGCTGGAGTTTAACCGCGCCAACTTTGAACAGGCCGAATTTTATGCCGACGCCGCGTTACAGCGCGCTCAACGTTGGAATAAAAATCCCCAATGCGGTCAGGCGAGCATGTTACGCGGTTCTGCCCGTGAAAAGCTGGGCCGTGAAACGCAGGCCTACGATGATTACTTTAAGGCGACATGGAGCGGCAACTGTCGCGACGCCGCATTTTATGCCTTGTCGCGCTTAGCACTGCGTAAAGGGGAGTCAGAACAGGCGCTGGCATTTGTTAATCAGAGCCTGATTTTCAACGGGGCAAACAATCTGGCAATGGGGCTAAAGGCACTCATTTTACAGCGCTTAGGACAGAACGAGCAGGCCAAGGAATATGTCGCGGCGCAGCTTGTACAGTATCCGCTTAGCTACGCTTTGCTGTATATGCAGTCGTTACTGAACAATAGCGCTGATGCATTCAAAACTATCGCGGGAGCGAGAGGAATAAATGCCTGTGTATTAGCCGGCTGGCTGATGAGTTTGGGATGTGAAAACGATGCGTTAGCGTTGTTGGATTTGTTGGATAACCAAGAATCTTTACCGCTGCTTTACCGTGCTGCGCTGACACCAGATACCCAGGATCGTAGCCAGTATTTACAGCAGGCTCGCGATAATTTTGGCCTAAAAGTCAGATTCCCTAACACGTTGGATGAGGTCGCCATTCTGCAACGCCTCCCACAAGACGGCTTTGCTCAATATTTGCTGGGATGCTTCTTCTACAGCAAGCGCCGTTACGATCAGGCGGAGTCTTGCTGGCTATTTGCGCTACAGCAGATGCCAAACTTTGCTGCGCTGCATCGCGTATTAGGGATTTATGCCTTCAATAAACAAGATGATGCCGAAGGGGCTACTCGTTATTTCCAGCGAGCACTGGATCTTGAACCCGAAAATCCTCGCCTGCTTTTTGAATTCGGTTATCTGCAAAAACTGATGGCGGTGCCGACCGAGCAGCGTTTGCGTTTGCTGGATGAGCGCCGTGACGTGGCACTTAAGCGTGACGATCTCACCGCAGAACTGCTTAGCCTTTATCACATCCATAACAAAACTGACGCCGCGGCAGAGATCCTTTGGCGTCGTCAGTTCCACCCTTGGGAAGGCGGTGAGGGCAAAGTTACCGGGCAATTTTTAATTAATCATCAGCGTCGAGCTTTGGCGTTGATGAAAGAGCGCCGCTTCGCCGAGGCGTATGACGTTTTGCACCAGTCACTCAGCTACCCAGCCAATCTTGGGGAAGGGCGTTTGGTTGGGCAAAGCGATAACGACATCTGGTACTTACTGGCGGTTTGCGCCGAACAGATGCAAGACACAGAGCAAATGCAGTCAGCTTTACAGCGTGCATTACAAGGGGGATCGGTTCTTAGCGAGGGCCGTTATTACAACGATCAACCGGTAGATTATCTGTTTTATCAGGCAATGGCGGCTGTGCGTCTGGGGGAAAAGGCTCAGGCCCAGCAGCAATTCCAATCCATGGTTGATTGGGCAAATCAGCACCGCAACGATGCCTCCGAACCAGATTTCTTTGCCGTCTCGCTGCCCGATCTGATTGTGCTAGATGCTTCAGCACAGGAACAACATATCCAACATTGCCTGTGGGTTGAGGCATTAGGGTATTTAGGCTTGGGCGATGAAGCGAGCTTTGTACGTATTACCGATCGGTTGCTTGAGCGTAATCCGGCTCACGATAAGGCGCATTTATTGCGTTTGGCGCTACAGACCGGTGTTTTTAATCGCTAAGCCATAACAGGCCACCGTGGTGGCCTATTTTCTAATGACTGCGTAAGCCTGTTCCCTACAAGATAACGATAAGGTGAAAAAATGAAAAACACGCAGAACCATCTCAATATGTCTTATGTCTGGATGATATGTTTGGTTGCCGCCTGTGGTGGGCTCCTGTTCGGCTATGACTGGGTAGTGATTGGCGGTGCAAAACCGTTTTACGAAGCCTATTTTGGCATTACGGATCCCGCCCAATCAGGGTGGGCGATGAGTTCGGCATTAGCCGGTTGTGTCTTTGGCGCACTGATTTCAGGCTGGTGTGCCGATCGTTTTGGTCGCAAGCTGCCGCTGATTATCTCTGCGGTTTTGTTTTCAGCTTCAGCATGGGGAACCGCAGTTGCGACGGATTTCGACTGGTTCGTGTTTTATCGCATCGTTGGCGGTGTTGGCATTGGCTTAGCCTCTGCGCTGAGCCCGATGTATATCGCCGAAGTTAGCCCTGCGGAAAAACGCGGGAAATTTGTGGCGATTAACCAACTCACGATTGTGATCGGCGTTCTTGCCGCACAGCTGGTAAACCTGATGATTGCAGAGCCGGTTGCCAGCTCGGCAACCATGCAAGATATTCTGCAAAGTTGGAATGGGCAAGCTGGCTGGCGTTGGATGTTTGGCGCAGAGTTGGTTCCCGCGGTTTTGTTCTTATTGCTGATGTTCTTAGTGCCTGAATCCCCGCGTTGGCTGGCAAAAGCGGGTAAACAGGATAAAGCCGAGCGCATGTTACGCCGAATTGGCAGCGTTGAATATGCACGGGCAACGCTCACCGATATTCGCGCAACGCTAGGGGCTAATACGCAAAAGGTCGCGGCGAGCGAATTGCTCAATCCACGAGTTAGGCCGATCATTTTGATTGGGATCGTGCTGGCCGTTTTCCAGCAGTGGTGCGGGATCAACGTGATCTTCAACTATGCGCAGGAGATCTTCGCTTCGGCCGGTTTTGATATTAACAGCACGTTGAAATCGATAGTGGCGACAGGCCTTATCAACCTGATTTTTACCATCATTGCGTTGCCGCTGGTGGACAAGCTGGGACGGCGTAAATTGATGTTACTCGGTGCTTCAGGGCTAACCGTGATTTATGTTCTGATTGCCGGCGCTTATGCTTTGGGCATCATGGGGCTACCTGTACTGTTGCTGGTTTTAGCCGCCATTGCTATTTATGCACTGACGCTTGCGCCTGTTACTTGGGTTCTACTGTCTGAGATTTTCCCTAATCGCGTGCGCGGCATGGCGATGTCAGTAGGGACGCTGGCGCTTTGGATTGCCTGTTTCTTACTTACCTATACTTTCCCTCTGTTAAACGCCAGCTTAGGGGCTGCCGGAAGCTTCTTGCTGTATGGCATCATTTGCGCGCTTGGATTCGTGTTCGTATTGCGTAATGTGCCTGAAACCAAAGGCGTCACGCTTGAAGCTTTGGAGCGTCAATTAGCTGGGAGTACGAAACCCGCAGAGCACAATGTGAAGCAAGCATAATGGATATTTATACTTTAGAGACTTCACGGTTTAGGCTGCGGGTAACACCGCAGTCGGCGGCGATTTTAAGCTTTGACGATCTCGACGGCGGCCGGGAAATTCTACGTGCCTACCAAGAAAATACCGGATGGCATCCGGGAGAGAGCGCGCTGTTTCCTATGCTGCCGCTGGCTAATCGAGTGCGAGATAATCGCTTTCGCTTAGGTGAGAGAGAAATTTGTCTGCCGGATAGCTCATTGGATCCGATGTTTTTCCTACATGGCGACGGTTGGCTGCAACGCTGGCAGTTACAGGATCTCAGCGTAAATCACATCGCGTTAGGGCTACGGGTACAGCATGAATGTGGCTTTGACTATTCGGCTCTGCTGGTTTACCGGCTAAGTGACGAGGGGCTGACAGCCCAGTTGACGCTGCGGCATTGTGGTACAGAACCCATGCTGTATGGATTGGGATTTCATCCATTCTTTGTGAAAACGTCTCAGACGCAGATACAGTTTTCTTCCTCGGGGTATTGGCCTGAAGGTGAAAAACACTTGCCTCTATCGTGGCAGGGAAACACGCCTACAGACATTGATTTCTCTTATGCCAAAGTGCCTGACAACGAGTGGATGAACCACGGCTATTCTGGCTGGAACGGCGTCGCTCATTTAGTTACGCCTCACCAACCAACGGTGACCTTACGTAGTTCAGTGCCGTACCTTATGCTGTTTCAAATGCCCAATGAGTCATTTATTTGCCTCGAACCTCAAAGCCACCCAGTCGATGCCCACAATATGGAAGGGCAACCGGGTTTGGTGTTGTTAGGAAAAGGGGAGTGTATGGAGTTGGTTATGGGGATAGAAGTTTTGTACGCCTAAGGCACTAAAACCTGCATGAGAACTGTGTAAGGTTTCGGACGCTTAAGCACCGAAATTTACATGAGAACTGTGTAGGGTTTCG
>NZ_KV824190.1:133063-149570 GCF_001816025.1 Hafnia sp. HMSC23F03 | reverse complement strand
TTTCGTCCGCCCGTCAGCATTTGTGTTTCCATGACACGGCTGGCGTAGGCATCCGACGAGAGGTTACCAGCGCGTAACCTCTCGACTCTCGCGCTTTTTTACCGCGTCGCTTGGCCGACCGGTCTCGGAGCGCACATCCTGTACGCCCTCGACCTACCGCCATCTTCCCTGATGGCGGTTCTATCATGCGTTTTATCTAACACGAAAAGACAAAACAATATTGTTTGTCTTTGTTTAGGTCTTGGTAGGTAGAGCCGGCACGACAGGGATGTCGTGACGGAGTTTGGGGCGCCCTGGATGGGCGATACCAAACCGGAGCGGAGATGGCGTCTCGGATAAAAGCGCGCGAGTGCAGAGACCACGCGCTGGTGGTCTCTGCCCGTACGCCTTCACGGATGTATCAATGAACACGCGCTGGTGGTCTCTGCCCGTACGCCTTCATCAGTGTATCAATGACGCTCGGTATGAACAGGCGGGCGGAATATTACACAACGGTGACATCAGCGAACGAAATATGACACGGTCGCTTCATAATCGGCATTCAGTCGAAATCCCCACCATTACCTATACTCATTAAGTTACTCATTTGTAAATAAACGTTTATCCCCTCAATGAGGTGTTGACGACAAAGAGGGGGCTACGCAAAATCGCTGGCTCATTATTTCCGGTGGAAGAATTATGGAAGCATACCTGCAACACTTGGTGACTCAGTCAGTGGCCTACTCATTGATCGCCGTATTTTTAGTGGCGTTTTTAGAGTCTTTGGCGCTGGTGGGGCTGCTTTTGCCGGGAACGGTCATGATGGCGACGCTAGGTGCGTTGATCGGTAGCGGACAGGTGAATTTTTATTATGCTTGGGGCGTGGGGATTTTGGCCTGTTTTGCTGGTGATTGGATTTCATATTTTATTGGACGCGCCTTTAAAGATCCGTTACATCGCTGGTCGTTTATCAAGAAAAACAAAGCGCTGCTGGATAGAACTGAACATGCGCTGCATCGTCATAGCATGATTACCGTGCTGATTGGACGCTTCGTTGGCCCTACTCGTCCCGTGGTGCCGATGGTGGCGGGAATGTTGGCGCTCCCACCGCGCAAATTTATTCCACCCAATATCATTGGCTGTATTACGTGGCCGCCGGTTTATTTCTTTCCTGGCATTCTGGCGGGAGTGGCGATTGATATCCCCGCCGGTAGCGGTAGTACGCTATTCAAAGTGCTACTCGCGTTAGTTGTGGTATCGATTTGGATTGCCGGCTGGCTAAGTTGGCGCTGGTGGCGAGAAGGGAAACGCTCGGCGGATAAACTCTCTCAGTGGTTAACACCGCTGCGTCTGCGCATCGCTACCGTGGTCATGTGGGGTTTGGCTGCGGTGAGTTTTGTCTTTATGCACAACCATCCCCTCATGCCCATTTATCGTTCGCTGTTGTGGAAGGTGGTGCAGTTTTAGTTTAAGGGCTGGCTGATACCAGCCCTTGATATTTAAACTTTCTCGGTTTTGTTATGAACGCTTGGGGTTAACATCCGTCAGTGTTAAAGCTATCGATGACAGAAGATAAATTATCATTCATCACGTTTGCTTCCCGCTGAGCAGGGGAACCTCCTTGCATACTTGCCATACCAGGGAAGGCAACTGGAGGAACCGTGGTGTATTCTGTTCTATCATGTTTCAGTTCATTGCTAATAGTGCGCGCTGAGGCTAAAAATAAAGTCATGCTACTCAGACAGGTACCGCCGGTAACGGTTTTAGTTTTGTCATAGCCTTTAACCAGCGTGTTCATCGAGTTGATATTTTCATCCAGTTTGGCGAGGCCGGTATTATCCGTTTGAGAAATAGTTTCTTTTACTTCTCTGCTAATGAGTTTTCCGTAGTAAATAACGCCTATTTTATAATATTCCAATGATTCTTTTTTAGCGCTATCAAACGTCCGCTTTATATTTTCCTCATCGAGTAACTGTATTTGCAATTCAAACTCACTCTCAGCCAGCAGAACTTTTCTGAGTTGTTCAAACAATGCGGGTTCTTTCTCCATAAATAGCTTTCCACCGTCTGAAAGATATTCGTTAGTGCTTCCATACATGGATAGTTCTTTATTCAGTGGTTCGAGCACTTTGAGTGCTTGCAGGTATTTTTCAGCCGCAACGTCCAGTTCGGCGAGATTCCCTTCCATTTTTAGGGCGCGCACCAACCCTTTTTTCTTGCCTTGAATATTACTGTCACTGACTGCGAAGTAATTTTTTAGCGGTTTTTTATTTTCAATATTGTCGTTGATGAATTGCATCTGCTTCTCAAAATCACCGGAGAAACCATCGGTAACGAAAACAGCATTAGCAACATCAATATAAGCATTGTATTTAGCTATTTCGTGTTGCTCTTTATCTCTATCCTGTTTCTGTGTGGCGTTCTCTGATGTCGCAGTCTGGGTGCTTTTATTATCATCACAGGCTGTAAGGGTTGTGGTGCTTGCCAGCAGTATGCACAGTGCTAGCTTTTTCCATTTATATAAAATTTCCATATCTTCCTATCTTCCATTTATAAAATAATGTATTTAGTGTCAATTGTAGCATGGTGTAAAGGTCTAAATTAGAACAAGAGGGGATAATAATTATTAAAATAATAAAACTTATAAAAAATAATAAAGGAAATAAATGATACGCTGAAAATAGATTGCGTAAGTTGACGCATTTATCATCTTCTCAGCATATGAATGATGTAGATTTAACGTCCTAATAGCGCCGCAGCCAGCGGATCTTTTCCATTGAGCAAATCTTGGGTGCTGCCGTCGTAGGCGAATCGTCCATCGGCGATCAGCAACGTGCGCGACGCAATACGCGCGGCATCATCTAGGTTGTGCGAAACCATCAGCAGAGTGAGGTTTTGCTCTGAACACACCTGTTCCAAAAGTTGCAGCATCTCACCACGTAGCGCCGGATCGAGCGCGGAGAAGGGTTCATCGAGCAGCAAAATGGGCTGATCACGCAGCAGACAGCGCGCCAGAGCTGCCCGTTGACGCTGTCCACCAGAAAGCTGCGACGGCAATCGGGGTAAACAATCGATAATTCCGACCCGCTGCGCAATTTCATGTAAGCGCTGTTTTTGAGCGCGGTTCAAACGTAATCCCGCATCAAGCCCTAATCCTAAATTTTGCTCAATACTCAGATGAGAGAACAGATTATTCTCTTGAAATAACATAGATACGGGGCGCTTAGAGGGCGGTGTGTTGGTGTGATTGATACCATCAAGCATCACCGTGCCTTTGTCTGCCATGAGAAAACCCGCAATTAACGCCAGCAGGGTGCTTTTACCTGCGCCGCTTGGCCCCAATATGGCAATCCGCTCTCCCGCAGAAATATCGAGTGAAAAACGCATCGGCTGATGCTCATAGATATAAGTGAGATCGTTCAGCGTAATCATGATTTATCCCGCCCAGGAAGGCGTTCCAGCAGAGTGAAAAGTAAGAAACACAAAATCAGCAATAACAGCGCGGTGACTGCACCATCTTGGCTGCGATAAGCACCGATTTGCTGATAAAGATAGAACGGCAGCGTACGGAATTGCTCATTGCCAAACAGCGCTACTACGCCAAAATCCCCCAAGGACAGAACGCAGGCGAACGCCATGGCTTGCGACAGTGGGCGCTTAAGCGCGCGTAGCTCAATCAGCCTAAGTCGGTTAATGCCTTGAATGCGCAGCGATAGACACAGCGGATTATAACGCTCAGCCAGATCGCGCATTGGATTTTCTAGCACTTTAAGCGCGTACGGGATGGCCATAAGGGCATTGGTCAGAATCACTAATCCGTAGGCGGATTGTGGAATGCCAATGGTATCAGTGAGTAGCAAAAAGAAGCCGGTGGCGAGCACAATGCCCGGCATTGCTAAAATTAGCATTCCGGTTAACTCCATGCCTTGCCCCAGCCAGCGTCGCTGGCGCAGCAACAGTTCACGACTGCTCCACAACAACATCATGGTTAGCAACACGGCCAGCAAACCAGCGCCGAGCGCAATTTTTAACGATGTAAGCGTGGCCTGCCACAAAATAGGCTGGACTAAAACGCGGTTAACCGCCTGATTTAGACCATCAGCAACCACGGCAAACAGCGGAGGCAGAATAAGCAGCAGAGCGCATAAAATCACGCCACCGTCGACCCAGCGAGCGAAGAGCGAGTCTTGCGGATTGCGCCACTTGATGGCTCGTGTATGGCCGACAGGCAGAATACCGCTGAGTTTTTGGCTCAACAACACTAAGCCTAAACAGCAGAACAGCTGCAGCATGGCTAAAAGCGCAGCGCGGCTGAGGTCGTAGTCGTAGCTTAAGGCCTGATAGATAGCGAGTTCGATAGTCGTCGCCTGTGGGCCCCCGCCAAGAGAAAGCACGGTGGCAAAGCTGGCGAAACATAACATAAAGATGAGCGCGCCAGCGGGCAGGATTTGGCGGCGCAGATAGGGCCACTCAACAAAACGAAACTGCTGCCAACTGCTCATGCCGAGTTGAGCGGCGAGTTGGCGTTGCTCTGTGGGGATATTCTCCAGCGCTTGCAGTAATAAGCGTGCCGCCAACGGTAGGTTAAAGAAGATATGCGCAAGCAAAATGCCCTGTAAACCATAAGGCGAGAATGCGTAATCAACCCCCAACCACTGGCAAATTTGCGCCAGCCAGCCTTGCCTACCATAAACACTGAGGATACCGAAGACCGCGACCAGTACCGGTAGCACCAGCGTCATGGCACATAGCCGCAGCAATAGCTGCCTGCCGATGAATCGGCGACGGAACAACGCCCGTGCGAGCAAGATGGCAGGGAACACAGAGCAAATGGCGGACAGAAACGCCTGCCAAAAAGTAAAACGCACGACATGCCACAGGTAGTCGTCTTGCCACAGGCTCAGCCAATCCGACTCCGGAGCGTGACGCCAGAGTGAGCTAAACGCTGCCGTCGCCACAGCAATAATGGCAATGGCGGAGAACAGTCCAGGGAGTAACCAGAATGGAATTAACGGCTGACGGCGGCTTGCCATGAGCGGATCCATGTTGCGCGGTTTTGAGCGACTTCGGCTGGGGTGAATTCGAGAGCCTTAGCGGGGACGCTTAACTGTTCAAAACCCTGTGGAAGCGTCGTTTGGATAACGGGATACATCCAGTTTCCAGTGGGCATTTCATTCTGGAATGCCGGTGTTGTGATGAACTGCATAAATTTATGTGCCAGTTCTGGCTGTTTGCTGCCCGCAAGCTGCGCTGCAACTTCTACCTGCAGATAGTGTCCTTCGCTAAATTCAGCGGCGGCGTAGTTATCTTTTTTTTCTTCGATGATGTGATACGCCGGCGATGTGGTGTAACTCAAGACCAAATCGGCTTCGCCTTTAAGGAATAGACCATACGCTTCGCTCCACCCCTTGGTGACCGTCACGGTTTTTTGCGCTAATTTTTGCCACGCCTGTGGCGCTTGGTCGCCATACACCTTTTGCATCCACAGCATCAGGCCAAGACCGGGTGTACTGGTGCGTGGATCCTGATAAATCACTTTCCATTTTTCAGGACTTTCTATCAGTTGCTTCAGGCTAGTTGGCGGATTTTTCAATGTGTTTTTGTTGTAAACGAAGGCAAAATAGCCGTAGTCGTAAGGTACAAATGTATCATTCTGCCAGCCGCCAGGGACAGTCAGTGCCTGCGTATCAACCTTGCTAGGTACGAACAGCCCCGTTTTTTCCGCCGCCTGCACCAAGTTATTATCTAGCCCCAACACCACGTCAGCACTGCTCTTTCGGCCTTCCATACGAATGCGGTTTAACACTGAAACGCCGTCTTCTAGCGCCACAAATTTCAGCTCGCAGCCGCACTCTTTTTCAAAAGCCGCTTTAACTTTCGGGCCAGGCCCCCATTCCGCAGCAAAAGAGTCATAGGTATAAACCGTTAGAACCGGTTTATCAGCAGCGCTATGCGCCGCAAAGGCCGTCGATATCAGCATCAAGGCAGGAATTATTAGTTTCAACACTTTGCACTCCGTGAGTTAAGTCAGGTCGCAAAGGTCTTTGAGCAAGCGTGGATACGCTCTCAAATCCCTCCGCCGGTATTATCCGGATCAGGTTCGACGGGTTTCTCTCAGCAAAAAACTGGTTGCGCCCGCGTTGATCCGATGTCGTGCGGTGCTCGTAATCCTCACATACTAATGTATGCTGCGGTTACTCCGCTCCGGCCTCCATCGGCTGAACGCTTGCTCACGGCGTTTTTTAGATCGCCGATCCAACTCTGTTTTCTGCACCCCGTTGAGAACAGCGCGTTATTGTAAAGAGAGCATGTGTTATTAGAAAGGATTAATAACGTTATCGAGGTTTTTCACAGCCGGTTGAAACGGTTAATTCGTGAATATCGTCTTCGTTGGATTGAGACGGAGGCGCAAACCATGCGGATTTGAAGTCGAACCAGCCTAGTGTGTTCATCCGGACTCCGCGCATGCTGTGCTGCCCGTGGAGTTTGAGCCAGTGATGGAATAGGGGGTGAAGCTGATGCTCTTGCACTAGGCGTTGGCTCCATTCAGCCATCGGCAGCGCGTTGTTGCGCCACCGGCTGGCATCTTGCTGTAAATCACCACTCAGGCAGTGCTGTAGCAGAGGCAATTCATACATCATCGAAAAAATCGAGAATTCGAGCGGCATGTAAAAGTTAGCACTACCCAGCCACAGATCGCTTTTTGCATCGCCTTCATACCAGCGGCTATAGCTGATTTCTTGCATCGTGAGCTCAACGCCATAATCCGCAAGCAGCGGTTTTAGTGCCAAGAATATCGCGTGAAACTCCGAGTGCTTGGTGTACACCGTCAGCGTGAGGTGGGTCAGATGGGCGGGTTTTTCGTTATCGCTAATCAGTAGGTTATGGTGCCAGCGAGGCAAAATGCCATAGGCAGGCGACCAGTAGCGTTGATGGATCTTGCTCGCTTTATTCAGCAACGCGATAGGGTTGATGACCTGACACAGCCATTCACGCACTGCGGGGTCGGAGGTGATTGCTGAGCGCTGATCGAACAGCATGAAATAACAGCCCTCTTCCAAACGACTTTCTAATTCATCTTTTCCGGTTTCATCGGACTGTAGCTGTACGCCTGCGTGCACCAGTTCTTCAGAGATTTCGGGCAACACCCAGATATTGACCTCATCGATTAGCGCGCGAAAACCAAAGTAGTCGTCATAGGCACGAATTTTAAGCTGAGTCTGGGTATTACGTACCACCTGATAGGGCCCCGTCCCGATGGGGGAGCGAGTAAAATTGGGCAGTGATTTCCATTCGCGCGGTAGAATCATGGCGTTGACGCTGCCGAGTAGCCACGGTAGCCACTCATCTGGCGTACTAATTTGAATATCAATGACGTACGGATTCGGGGAGGTAATGCTTTTCAGGTGTGAAAACAGCGGTTGTTCCCGCAGTCGCTCAAGAGAGTGGATCACGTCGGCCATTTCTAGCTCGCGTCCGTTATGAAAACGAATCGCGGGGCGTAGGTAAAAGCGCCAATGCAGCGGCGTTAAAGCCTGCCAATGATGCGCTAGATCGGGTTCGAGTTCCCCATTTTCCTCATTTAGCTGAGTGAGGCCGCTAAATATCTGTCGGGCCAAATGGGTTTCGGAGCGACGCATTGGCGTTCCAGGGAGCAAATTAAACAGCGGGCGATAGTAAAGAATACGCAGGATATGCTTACCCTGACGGAAGCTGCGTCCTAGCTGAGAGAGCAGCATTTGGCGCACTGAACTGCGGTCGCCAACCAGTTGTACTAACTGCTCGATGTGATCTTGGTCTAACAGTTCTTCGGCGCGTAGCTGCTGTACCTGAAGGCCCGTTGATTGGAAAGTGAGTGTGGAGCGCTTACCTCGTCCAGACTCGGCCTGCCAATGTAACCATCCTTGTTGCTGCATGGCATTGAGTAAGGTTCGCACATGACGACGCGAGCAACTGAGCGTCTCCGCCAGATCGGCTAGCGTGGTTTCCGCTGATTTGCCTTGAAAACTTTGCCATAAGCGGATGAATTGATGTTGTAAACGCGACGTCGCCATAAAAGAGGAACCTTTTTAGGTAAAGCTATCAATTTTTCTTTCCCTATATTACGCAGATAATTTCAGCAGATGAAAGAGAAAGAGGTGAGTAATCATTTGTCTCTCCGACATCAAAGAGTGTTTCTGAGTAATGGTGCCTTTCACCGACCAGCAGGTCTGCCTGCTGGTTTTTTTCTGTTATCGTACTGCCAGCCGTATTTGATAATGCCAGCTTAGGAAATTAGGATGACCTCTTTGTTGACTGCTCGCCGCCGAATTAATCCCATCTATGCCGCGTTTTTGATCGTCGCATTCTTAACCGGAATTGCGGGAGCGCTTCAGGCTCCTACGTTAAGTTTATTTTTAACGACCGAAGTGAAGGTGCGTCCCCTTTGGGTTGGCCTCTTTTATACGGTGAATGCGATTGTCGGGATTGCTGTGAGTTTCTTGCTAGCGAAACGTTCCGACCGACAGGGCGATCGTCGCAAACTGATCATGTTTTGTTGTGCAATGGCGGTGGGAAACTGTCTGTTGTTTGCGTTTTGTCGCAGCTATCTGTTGCTGATCTCCGCAGGCGTTTTCTTGGCTGCGCTGGCGAATACGGGAATGCCGCAGATTTTTGCCTTAGCGCGTGAATATGCCGACCGTTCAGCCAGCGAAGTTGTGATGTTTAGTTCGGTGATGCGAGCACAGCTCTCTTTGGCATGGGTGATTGGGCCGCCGCTCTCATTCATGCTGGCGCTGAATTACGGCTTCACTTTTATGTATTTGATTGCCGCCGCCGTGTTTATTCTCGCGATTGTGCTGGTGGCCTTTATGTTGCCATCAATGCCCCGCACAGAAACCACGGGTGAAGCCGTCGTTATTCCCACTAATGCGTTTGGCGACAAAAACGTGGTGATGCTGTTTATCTCATCCATGCTGATGTGGACCTGCAATACCATGTATATCATTGATATGCCGCTGTATATCACGCAGGATCTTGGTCTACCTGAAAATTTGGCAGGGCTCTTGATGGGCACCGCTGCCGGTTTAGAGATTCCCGCGATGATTCTTGCGGGTTACTACGTCAAACGTTTTGGTAAACGTAACATGATGCTGTTTGCGGTTGCCGCTGGGATCTTATTTTATGCCGGTTTGGTGCTGTTTAAATTCAAATTGGCATTGATGGTGTTGCAGTTATTTAACGCGGTGTTCATCGGAATTATTGCCGGTATCGGCATGCTCTATTTTCAAGATTTAATGCCAGGACGAGCGGGCAGTGCGACGACGCTATTCACTAACAGTATTTCGACCGGTGTGATTATGGCCGGGGTATTACAAGGCGCGCTGGCTGAAACATTAGGCCACTACGCGGTATATTGGCTAGCGACAGCGCTGGCGATAGTGGCCTTGGTTTTGTGCTCGCGAGTGCGAGATGTGCCCTAGGGCATTTGTTCTCCTTTGATACTCTCCCAGCTCAGCCCAAAACGTGCCAGATATTTACGTAGACGATCGGCGTCATTGGGCTGTTTTTTCAATTGGCGTGATACGGCAAATAGCTTACGTCCTGCCTCGGATAAGCTGTCTGACGAGCGGCAGACGCTGATCACGCTGGCTAATTGGCTGCGGTCGAACAGATCCAATTCGGGAAGACCGGGTAAAATTTCCGGCTGATCTTTTTGCCAGTTTTGCTGTAGCCGGGTGATTTCTTCTTGTACCAGTTCGTCATCAATACGGCCTGTATCCGCAAGCGTTGCCATGCGGGTGATCGAAGCCGCTAGCTCACGGAAATTTCCTCGCCATTCCGCCTGCTCGGAACAGGCAAATTGCAGATAGCGTTGACGAGCTTCTTTATTGAAACGCACCTGTGCTTGCTGTTCTTGGGCGTAACGGTTGAGTTCAAAATCCAGATTCGGTTCTATATCTTCTCGCCGCTGCGCTAAGCTGGGGAGGGGAAAAGTCCACATATTGATACGCGCATATAAATCCTCGCGAAAACGTCCCTGCTTGACCCATTGCCGCATATCGCGATGGGTTCCTGCAATGAGCTGAAAATCGCTGGAAACTTCTTTATCTGAGCCAAAAGGTAAAAACCTTTTTTCTTCAATTGCTTTGAGCAACATGGCCTGTTCATCCAGTCCCAACTCTCCGATCTCGTCCAAAAACAGCACGCCGCCGTCGGCTTCTCGCAGCAGGCCGCTACGCGCCTGTAGGGCGCCGGTAAATGCCCCTTTGATGTGACCAAACAAGGTCGACATCGCGTTATCCCCGCGTAGCGTTGCGCAGTTTACGGCCACAAATCGCCCGCTGACTTTGTGCCGTGATTGCCTCAGCTGGTAAATACGCTGGGCCAAAAATGACTTACCCGCCCCAGTGGGGCCGGTCAGCAGAATAGGTGCCGTTGAACGTAAGGCAACGCGTTCAATCTGATCAATCAGCGTATTGAAGGTGGCATTACGAGTGGCAATTCCCGATTTCAAAAATGAAATTGAAGCCTGCTGCTCGCGCTGGAAGCGACTGGTTAATTTGCTATAGCGACTAAGGTCAAGATCGATAATGGAGTAAACACCGGCAGGAGTGGCCTCGGTTTTCTCTTGGCTTTTAGGGGCTGGCGAGGTTTGTAGCAGGCTGGCTGGGAAATAGCGGGCTTCTGCGAGCAGGAACCAGCAAATTTGTACCACATGGGTGCCGGTGGTGATGTGGATTAAATATTCTTCGTTATCGGTATCGAAAGGATAATGGGTGGCAAAGTCGAGAAATGCAGTATAAACCTCTTCAAAATCCCACGGGTCGTGCAGATTAACTTGATGCAGGCAAACCTGAGTGCTGCCGAGCTGGGCAATATCATCGCTTACCTGCTGTGCCATGCCGAGATCTCTTGGCTGATACAGAAGTTCGAGCCGGTCAATGGGTAAATCAGGCTGTTGGCATAGCCCTACCGTCGGTCGCCATTTATTCCAACGATTTTCTCGTTTACCGCGCTTATCCAGAACAGTGCCCAGCACACCAATAACGACTCTGCGCTTCATCTTCTTATCCTAAATTATAAATGACGATATTCTAAGATAATTTTACACGCATTTGTTTCAAGGCGATATCGCGAGAGATAAAAATAAATGTATTATTTTTCATGTGATTAATTTTTAATTTTGCTGTTTTTAAAAAATGGCACGCTCTTGGCAATATTTATAACGCCACTTGCTGGGGTCGTAGGGATTCTAAACTCCCACCGGCATATCAAGAACGCCAAGTTGCGTTATCTGCGATGTGTTCTGCCAGCGGTAGATGGCCTGGTTAACCTGGGTTCGAATCCCAGAACATCAAATATTCCTGATGGGTAGGAAATTTAGAAATTTATTGTAGTGCCAGCCCGTGTAGCCAAGCCGTTAATGGTTACCGTCGTAGAAAACCAGCTAACACGCTGGGCAGGTGGCAAGGTCTTGTTAGCGCGAGTATCGGCTAGAGAGTTCTCCCCATCCGCTTCGCGTCACCGCCCGTTTTCTAAGACAGCGGGCTTATTAATCACAAGGAAGAAAAAATATGCGTAAGAACATCATGATACAAAAAGGGCAGATCGGCTTACTGACGAAGAAAGGCGATTATCAGAAAGTGCTCGAAGCGGGAGAATATCGTTTTTTTGACTGGGCTAATCAGCTGGCAGTGACGGTCGTTAATCTTAGCGATAACAGAGTAGAGCCCGCACTGGCCGAACATTTACGCAGCTACCAGCCAGAATGGGTTGAACGCTATTGCACCGCGGTGGATTTATCTGAACAAGAGATCGGCCTGCGCTATGAAAATGATATTTTGCAGGAAATATTGCCGCCGGGGACGCGTCGTCTTTATTGGTTGAATGGCAATCAGCAACGCATCGAACGAATTGAGGCTAATAATGTAGAAGTGCCGTCAGAGATTGTGGCTGCGCTGCATCAACCGAAATTACGTAACCGTACGATTAAAGGTGGAGAAGGGGTGTTGTTGGTGCAGGTGCCAGCGTGGCATGTCGGTATATTGAAAATTGATGGTACTACGCAGGCGTTGTTAAGCCCTGGTATTAGTGGATATTGGCGCTTCAACCATGCGGTGGAAGCCGAAATCGTTGATACCCGTTTGCAGGTGTTGGAAATCAGCGGGCAAGAGATATTGACCCGTGACAAAGTGAATCTGCGGTTGAATTTAGCCGCTAACTGGCGCTACAGCGATGTGCTGCAATCTTTCGCTTTGGTTGCCAAACCGATGGATCACATTTATCGCGAGTTGCAGTTCGCGCTGCGTGAAGCTGTGGGTACGCGCACATTAGACGAGTTGCTGGAGAATAAGCAGATTATCGATGACATCGTGAGTGAGCAGGTGTCGCGTAAACTGGTTGGCTATGGCATCGAGGTGGTATCACTGGGCGTTAAAGACATTGTTTTACCCGGTGATATGAAAACTATTTTGTCGCGAGTGGTTGAAGCGGAAAAATTGGCTCAGGCTAACGTGATCCGCCGTCGTGAAGAAACCTCTGCGACGCGATCCTTATTAAATACGGCGAAAGTCATGGAGAACAACCCAGTGGCGCTGCGTCTGAAAGAGTTAGAAACGTTAGAAAGAGTTGCAGAGCGTATCGATAAAATATCTGTGTTTGGCGGATTAGATCAGGTACTAAACGGACTTATTCAAATTAAAGGGATGTAATGTTATGAACAATAGAATAATTAAAAACGAAGATATTCAAAAAGCCAGCTATAAGACGATTGAATCCGCCAATTCTGCACCGGTAAAAA
The DNA here is from genome assembly GCF_001816025.1 of Hafnia sp. HMSC23F03. Taxonomy (NCBI): domain Bacteria; kingdom Pseudomonadati; phylum Pseudomonadota; class Gammaproteobacteria; order Enterobacterales; family Hafniaceae; genus Hafnia; species Hafnia sp. HMSC23F03. The sequence goes on along the minus strand of NZ_KV824190.1, from coordinate 136,810 downwards.
TGTGGACTCAGGGCGTACCGGTCGAGCAAGAGGCTTATCAGCAGCTGATGAAAACGGCAAAAATGCCATTTATTTTCAAACATCTGGCTGTGATGCCTGATGTTCATCTAGGAAAGGGATCGACCATTGGGAGTGTGATCCCAACCCAACGGGCAATTATACCCGCCGCCGTGGGTGTGGATATCGGTTGTGGAATGATCGCCGTGCGAACGTCGTTAACGGCGAGCGATCTGCCCGATCATCTGTATGCAATCCGTAGTGCCATTGAGCAAGCGGTACCACACGGACGTACCGTCGGACGTACCGTTGGACGCACCAAACGAGATAAAGGATCTTGGCATAACGCCCCTGAGTTGGTTGATCGTCATTGGCGAACGCTCGAGTCTGGTTTTAAGCGTATTACCGATAAATACCCTGATTTGTTGCGAGCCAACAGCTATAAGCATCTGGGAACATTAGGTACAGGTAATCACTTTATTGAGCTGTGTCTGGATGAACAGGATCAGGTATGGGTGATGTTGCATAGCGGTTCGCGTGGCGTGGGTAATGCGATAGGTAACTTGTTTATCACGTTGGCGCAGCAGGATATGCGTCAGCACATCGCCAACCTGCCCGATCATAACCTAGCTTATTTCGAAGAAGGGAGCCGTCACTTCTCTGATTATATGGAAGCCGTGGGTTGGGCGCAGGATTTCGCTCGTCAAAACCGTGAAGTGATGATGACGCGTGTACTGGAAGCATTAGCGCGAGAGATCCCCAAGCCGTTTACGGCTATTCAAGAAGCCGTGAATTGTCACCATAACTATGTGCAGCGTGAACAGCATTTTGGTGCAGAGGTATTGGTAACGCGTAAAGGGGCGGTGTCAGCGCAAAAAGGTGAGATGGGGATTATTCCCGGTTCGATGGGCGCGAAAAGTTACATCGTGCGTGGTTTGGGAAACGAGGAAAGCTTCTGCTCATGTAGCCACGGTGCAGGGCGTGCAATGAGTCGAACCGCAGCCAAAAAACTTTTTACCTTAACCGATCAGATCCGTGCGACAGCCCACGTTGAGTGCCGTAAAGACAGCGACGTTATTGACGAAATCCCGATGGCGTACAAAGACATTGATGCGGTTATGGCGGCTCAGTCTTCGTTAGTTGAAATTGTACATACGCTGCGTCAGGTGGTGTGTGTAAAAGGATGAATGTGATTAGGGATACCTATGGAACTCAGAACTTCATGCGGCGTAAGCGCCGCAATGCGGATGCGTATTCAACAGACGCTGCGTGCGTTGGAAGAAGAACATCAGATACGCATATTGTACGCCTGTGAATCAGGCAGCCGAGGCTGGGGATTTGCTTCAACGGACAGTGATTATGATGTACGGTTTATTTACGTTCATCGGCCAGAATGGTATCTGCGAGTTGAACCCGGTCGTGATGTGATCGAAATGCCGATTGACGACGAGTTAGACGTGTGTGGCTGGGAGCTACGTAAAACGTTGGGGTTGATAAAACGTTCAAACCCAACGCTGATGGAATGGCTGGATTCCCCGATTGTCTATCGCAATGATGAAAGGGCGACCAGCGCGTTAAGAGCATTGTTGCCCGATTACTTCTCAGGCTTACGCGGGCGCTATCACTATTTATCAATGGCGCGGAAAAACTTTCGTGGATATCTGCAAGGTGAAGAAGTTCGCTTGAAAAAATACTTCTACGTGTTGCGGCCACTGCTGGCGGTGCGTTGGATTGAAGCAGGGAAAGGTGTGCCGCCGATGCGTTTCGATCAATTAGTGGCTGGCACTGTCGATGACGCTGATTTATTGGATGAAATAGCGCAATTATTGCATGCAAAATGTGAAGCCAGCGAAGCTAAGTATGGGCCTCGGATGAAAAAGATCCATGAGTTTATTCAATATGAGCTGGATGGCAATCTTTCTCGTTGTGAAGTGGTAGACAATGTTGCATGTAGTGATGATGTTTTGGACCGATTGCTGTTTCAGGAGGTTCATTGTTAAGTTGAGCAGTAAGCGCAGATGAGGATAACTGTGCTTACTGGTTTCTGGATATACCACTGTCATACACCAAATCGCGTGCACATGGCCCGTGCGGAGTGAGTCTATAAACCGTATGATGTAAGGTGCAAAACCTAACTACGCTTGCCTGTCTCGCTTTGAGATACCGACTCACTTTGGAAGAGTTGATGACAATATGGGTAAATTAACACCGCTTAAACCTATACCTTCGCTGATCTCCATCGCCATCGCATTGATTATCTGGTTCGTGATCCCTGTGCCTGAGGGCGTGAGCCCAAATGCATGGCACTTGCTGGCGCTATTCGTGGGCACTATTGCTGCCATTATTGGTAAAGCAATGCCGATTGGTGCTGTGTCCATTATTGCTATTGCGCTGGTAGCCGTTACACAAGTCACCAATCCGGGTAAGCCCACCGCTGCGCTGGACGATGCGCTCAGTGGCTTTTCAAATCAGCTGATTTGGTTGATCGGGATTTCCATCATGATCTCCCTGAGCCTCAATAAAACGGGGCTGGGGGCTCGCATTGGTTATTACTTTATTTCACTGTTTGGCAAAAAAACGCTGGGAATTGCCTATGCGTTGGCGCTTGCTGAAACAACGTTAGCGCCGGTTACGCCAAGTAACACCGCGCGCGGTGGGGGGATCATCCACCCCATAATGAAGTCGATTGCCGATAGTTTTGGCTCAAAGCCTGAACCGGGATCAACGGGGAAAATTGGCCGCTATTTATCGTTAGTGAACTACAACATTAATCCAGTAACGTCGGCGATGTTTATCACCGCGACCGCGCCTAACCCGTTAATTGTGAATCTTTTACTGAAAGGAACGGATTCGACCTTTGAGCTGACATGGTCGATGTGGGCAATTGCTGCATTGGTGCCGGGCATTATTTCTCTGCTGGTGATGCCGTTAATTGTTTACTGGCTGTATCCGCCAGAGATTAAAAGTACGCCAGATGCGCCGCGATTTGCCAAAGATAAACTGCGCGATCTAGGCCCAATTTCGTTGGCGGAAAAAATCACCCTAGGGGTTTTCGCGCTGTTGCTTTTCCTGTGGGCGGGAATCCCAGCTTTCCTGTTGGGGAGTGACTGGGCGGTAAATCCAACCACCGCAGCATTTATCGGATTGTCTATTCTGTTGGCCAGCGGTGTTTTGAGTTGGGATGATGTGCTTAAGCACAAAGGCGCTTGGGATACGGTAGTGTGGTTTGCTGCGCTTGTGATGATGGCGACCTATCTGGGAAAATTAGGGCTGATTAGTTGGCTCTCCCAAACGGTCGGTGGCGCCATTTCTCATCTTGGTATGGGCTGGGTTGGCGGGATGATTTTGCTGACGCTGGTATACGTCTATTCGCACTATTTCTTTGCCAGTACTACCGCGCACATCACAGCCATGTTCGCCGCGTTCTTCGCCGCAGGATTGGCGCTGGGCGCACCGCCTGCGCTGCTGGGTCTGGTACTAGCATTTTCCTCCTCGCTGATGATGTCTCTAACCCACTATGGTACGGGGACGGCACCTATTATTTTTGGTTCGGGGTATGTAACGCTGGGGGAGTGGTGGAAAACCGGTTTTGTCCTTAGTGTCATTAACCTGCTGATTTGGATGGTGATTGGGAGTTTGTGGTGGAAGTGGCTGGGGTATTGGTGATGAACGGTTTTCACCATGGATGACAGCGTTTGTGTGAAGACTGTGTAATATTTCGTTCGCCGATGTCACCGTTGTGTAATATTC
>NZ_KV824190.1:132762-133043 GCF_001816025.1 Hafnia sp. HMSC23F03 | reverse complement strand
TTGTGTAATATTCCGCCCGCCAGTCCATACCGAGCTTCATTGGTTCTTTATCCGAGATGCCATCTTTGTTCCGGTTTGGAACGTCAATATCCTATGGGATTACGGTGAAATGTTTCGTTCGCCGGTCAGCAAATACGTTTCCATGAGCCTACTGGCGAAGGCGACCGATGAGAGCCCCGTTGCGCGGGGGCTCTCAACTCGCGCGCTTTTGTCCGAGACGCCATTTCCGCTCCTGTTTGGTATCGCTCATCCAGGGCGCCCCAAACTCCGTCACGACATCC